>CAZPKN010000001.1:0-67240 GCA_964587195.1 uncultured Gammaproteobacteria bacterium
ATTAAAGGTATTCTGAAACCCCCAAGGATTTTTGAATACTGGGGGATTTTATTTAATCACAGGCACAAGCGATTTATTTATTTTTTATTTAAATAATCTTTAGGGCCTTTAATCTACAATAACTATGTCAAAAACCAAAGCAAGCGGTGCCAAGCATTATGAAATCTTGTTCATCATGCCGAATAAGTTCACCGACGACGAATCAAAAAAAATCGTCGAAAAAGTCGGCCAAGCCATTACCGACAACGGCGGGAAAATCACTTACTCCGAATATTGGGGCAAGAAGAAGCTCGCTTACGAAATAAAGCACAACGCTTACGGCTATTATGCCTTGTTTGAATTTGATCTAGAAGGGAGTCTCTTAGCTAAAATCGATCAAACCTTGAGATTATCAACCGATGTCTTGCGCCATCAAATTGTCGTTAAAGCAGTTAAGTCGGAAGA
This sequence comes from uncultured Gammaproteobacteria bacterium, assembly GCA_964587195.1. GTDB lineage: Bacteria > Patescibacteriota > Patescibacteriia > Patescibacteriales > UBA12465 > UBA12465. The sequence continues at coordinate 445 of CAZPKN010000001.1, forward strand.
ACAAATTAAGAAAGCCGAAAAAATTCGCGCTAAAATCGATTCTAAAAAAGCTGAGACAGAAAAAATCCAGCCAGCTAAAGAACAAAAATCTTCTGCCTCTAAACCGGCTGAAAAAGCGACTCGTACTAAAGACAGCCGCGTTGAGCTAAAAGATTTAGATGAAAAGTTGGAGGGCATTTTAAATGCCAACGATTTAATTTAATTAATCGCCTTCCGATTAATATCGGAATAAATCCAAACATATGAATTTAAACAAAGCCATGATTATCGGAAACATCACCCGTGATCCAGAACTGCGCAATACGCCATCCGGCCAAAGCGTCGCTTCTTTTTCCGTCGCGACTAATTTAGTCTGGACAGACCAAAGCGGACAACAGCAGAAAAAAACTGAGTTCCATAACGTTATCGCCTGGAGAAAATTAGCTGAAGTTTGTTCTAAGTATCTTCATAAAGGCTCAAAAGTCTTTATCGAAGGAAGATTGCAAACTACTGACTGGACCGGGCAAGATGGAGTTAAGCGCTACCGGACAGAAATCGTCGCTGAAAATATGATCATGCTCGATTCTAAAGGCGGTGCACCGATGGGAGGAGCTACTCCAAACTCCGGCCAAGCCGAAGCAACTATCGAAATACCGGAAGATAATATCGATGACGAAGAAATCCGCGTCGAAAATATTCCTTTCTAATAACTAATTAAAACTATGCCTAAAAAAATCAAAGAGTGCTATTTTTGCGCGAACAATCTGGAAGTCGATTACAAAGATACCAGAACTTTAAGAAAGTTTGTGAACTTTTTTATGAAAATATTACCTGGTGATAGAACCGGCGTCTGTGCTTGGCACCAAAGAAAACTAGCGATGGCTATTAAACGCTCCCGCGTTATGGCTCTACTTGCCCCGACCCATAAATAATCGTCAATTAATTGCCTGAAACTTTATGTTGAATTTTAACGAAATCAAAACCGGCAAGGTTATTAAAGTTAACGCCGAGCCATATATCATCATTAAAACCGACCACCATAAAATGGGCCGCGGCGGCGCTGTCTTAAAAATTAAATGTCGTAATTTAATTAACGGCAATGTTCTAGAAAGAACCTATCAAGGCTCAGAAAAGGCTGAAGAAGCAGAAACTGAAACCAAGAAGGCTAATTTCATGTATAAAGATAAGGACGAAGCTTACTTCATGGATAACACTAACTACGAGCAATTTAATTTACATCTTGAGGAAATCGGCGAGTCAGCTAAATTCTTAAAAGACGGCACTGATGTTGATGTTCTATATTTTGAAAATAAGCCCGTTTCTATCAGTCTGCCGGTTAAAATGGATTTTAAAGTCGTTAGTGCTCCTCCGGGCGTTAAGGGCAACTCCGCCGGAAACGTCAACAAACAAGTGGAAATCGAAACTGGCGCGGTCTTAAACGTCCCAATGTTCATTAACGAAGGCGATGTTATCCGCATTAATACTGATACCGGCGAATACGTTGAAAGAGCTAGTTAAAAATTTAAAATCGCCCCTGCGGGGGCGGTTTTTGTTTGTTTATTTTCCTAAAATGGTATAATAAAGAAATAAAAATAAAATCATGAACGCTTTTATTATCATTTTTTCAGTGGCCTACTTAATCCTCGCTATAAAGCGTCTGGATATTGCTTTATTTATCTTAATCGCCGCGCTGCCTGCCTATCTCGTGCGTTTTAATTTTCTCGGCCTTCCGTCAACACTGCTAGAAATAATGATTTTAATTTCCTTTGCGGTTTGGTTTATAAAAAAATATTGCCCGAACTTAAAAGTCCTATTCAAAAGGCCAAATATGGCAAGGCCTTATCCCTTCTCTCGGGAAATAATGGCTTTAGTTATTCTTGCTTTTATCGCCGCCGGCATAGCTAGTTTTAATGCGAGCACTCTGGGCGCCTGGAAAGCTTATTTCTTTGAACCAATCCTGGTCTTTATTCTAATCATGAATATTTTCCAGGACAAAAAACAGCGTGAAAAAATCTATTGGGCATTTTTAATTTCATCTTTAACAATTGCCCTGTTCGCTATTTATCAAAAAATAACCGGCGCTTTTATCCCTAATGATTTTTGGGCAGCGGCCGAAACAAGACGGGTCATTTCTTTTTTTGAATATCCTAATGCCGTTGGCCTATACCTTGCCCCCTTGATAATGATTTTAAGCGGCTGGTTATTTTCAATTTATAAAAACAATTCCCCACTCTTTAAAAAATTATTAATCATCATAGCCATTGTCTCCTCTATTTTAGCTATTTATTTTGCTAAATCAGAGGGAGCTTTAATCGGGCTACTGGCCGGATTTATTATTTTCGGATTACTAGCTAATCGTCGTTTAAGAATAATCACCATCGCTTCCGGACTGTTAATTGCTCTTAGTGTGCTTATCTATGCTCCGGCGCGGGAAAAAATTATTGATAAAGTAAGCTTTCAAGATTTATCAGGCCAAATTAGATTACAACAATGGCGAGAAACTGGCAAAGTTTTACGTGGCCTTAATATTATTACTGGCACCGGTCTGGCTAACTATCAAATGGCGGTCGCTCCATACCATCAAGAAGGCATCTTCTTTAACCGCGACAAGATTGAAAATTTTCATGCTGTTACTTGGGCTAGCTCAACTCTCCAAAAAAAGTATTGGCAGCCAGTTGAAATCTATCTCTATCCTCATAATATCTTTTTAAATTTTTGGACAGAGATTGGGCTTTTAGGAATGTTGCTTTTTATCTGGATTATAGCAAAAACAATCTTTATATCTTTACAAACCGCTAACAGAAATAAAAAAAATAGTGACAACAAATACCTTTCTTTGGGAATCATCGGTGCCATAACTGTTATCTGTATTCATGGGCTAGTTGACGTTCCCTATTTTAAAAATGATTTATCAGTTATGTTCTTCGTTATCCTCGCCCTTGCCGGCCTATACTATTACGATCATCCTTACGGCGAGACGCTAAATACTGCAAAAAAATAATTATGAAAATAATCCTCCAAAAAATTATTGCTTCAAGCGGCTACTCTTCAAGACGTGAAGCTGAAAGACTAATCAGAGGCGGTAGTGTCAAAGTTAACGGCCAAATAGCAGAAGTCGGCCAGCAAGCCGATCCTGAAAAAGATAGAATAACTGTTAAGGGAAAATTAATCGGACAAGCCGAAAAACTAGTCTATTTAATTTTCAATAAACCGGTCGGCTACACCTGCACTAATCGCCAATTTTCCGGAGAAAGAAATATTTTTGAGCTAGTTAGAAGACCGGAAAGATTGTTTGCAGTCGGTCGGTTAGATAAAGATAGCCGCGGTTTAGTTTTACTAACCAACGATGGCGACCTGACCCTAAAACTTTCCCACCCGCGCTTTGCTCACGAAAAAGTTTACGAGGTTAAAGTAAAAGATGAGGTTATTAATCCAAAATTAGTTATTAAAGAGTTACTTAAAGGCGTTGATATAGATGACGAAGACGAACCATTAAAGGCAATAAAGGCAGAATATTTACAAAACGGTTTATTTATAATAACCTTAAACGAGGGCAAGAAAAGGCAGATTAGACGCATGTTTGAGGCGCTCGGCACTAAAGTCGCTGACCTTAAAAGAATACGTCTAGGTAGTCTTCATTTAGGAGATTTACCCGAAGGAAAATATCGCGAATTAACAACCGAGGAATTAACCGAGCTAAAGAAAGACATTGAATAAAATAATCATTGTAACTAAATAATATTGGAGACGTGGCTGAGTGGTTGAAAGCACCGCACTCGAAATGCGGCATACTCGAAAGAGTATCAGGGGTTCAAATCCTCTCGTCTCCGCAGGTAAATTTCAGAACGGATTTATCCGTTCTGAAATTTAGCTTTTGGACAGACAGGAGGATGAGAACCCGAAGGGTTCACACTGCCGAGGATAGCGAGAGAAATGATAGCTTGCTAGCATTTCCGAGCGACGCAGGCAGAAAGGGCGACAAAGTCGCCCTGCAATCCTCTCGTCTCCGCCTTCGCCACGCCATAGCCACCTAAAAGGTGGCGGCGGCGGGCAATGTTTATACTGTTTTAAAAACTTATTTTTAAAACCCCCGCTCTTTTACTTAAAAGCGGGGGTTTTGTTATATTAAGACAAGCTCTAGCGAGGTTCTTTTTTTTTATTAAAAAAGCCATTTGACAATTTTTGTCATTTTTTGACACGACACTTTAGCTGTGTTAAAATGTAAGTAAAGAAAAGCTATACGAATTATAAATTTTATGACTAAATCGGATAAACTCTTAACGATTGAAGAAGTGGCCGGAATATTGCGGGTCAGTACGCGAACTATCGTTAGATATATAGAATCAGGAAAACTAAAAGCCTCGAAAATAGGCGTCTGGAGGATTAAAGAATCAGACGTCCATTTATTTTTAGAAGAAACTAGCAATAAAAAATAGGTTTATAAATATTATGACAAAATCCACCCATCAAAATAATACTAAAGAACAAGAACGAGCCGAGCTACATCGCGCGATTTGGCAAATTGCCAATGATTTGCGAGGCGCAGTCGACGGCTGGGATTTTAAACAATATGTTCTCGGCATTCTTTTCTACCGCTTCATCAGTGAAAATTTAACAAAACATGTTAATAACGAAAAAAATGAAGGCGTCGGCTTTGACTATACAAAATTAGATGACAAAACAGCGGAATTCGGTCGGAAGGAAACGGTTATTGAGAAAGGTTTTTTTATTCTACCAAGCGAACTGTTTGTAAATGTTTGTAAAAATGCGAGACATAATCCGAATTTAAACGAAACGCTTTCAAAAATTTTCAGCAACATTGAAAACTCGGCTAAGGGTTTTGAAAGCGAGGGCGATTTAAAGGGCTTATTCGCTGATTTGGATGTTAATTCTCCGAAATTGGGTAATACGGTTGATAAAAGAAATCAGAAATTGGTTAAACTACTTGAAGCTATCGGTGCTCTTCGCTTAGGAAATTACCAAGACAATACCATTGATACTTTCGGCGACGCTTATGAATATTTAATGAGTATGTATGCTTCAAGCGCCGGAAAATCCGGCGGTGAATTCTACACGCCTCAGGAAGTAAGCGAGCTTTTAGCGGAAATTACCACCGTCGGGAAAACTGAGGTTAATAAAGTTTATGATCCTTGTTGCGGTTCGGGCTCGCTCTTGCTTAAATTCGCTAAAGTTCTCGGCAAAGATAAGGTTAGGCAGGGTTTTTACGGCCAAGAAATAAATCTCACGACTTATAATCTCTGCCGTATTAATATGTTCTTACATGACATAAATTATAATCATTTTGATATTGAACACGGCGATACTTTAACCGACGCGAAACATTGGGATGATGAGCCGTTTGACGCCATAGTTTCTAATCCGCCTTATTCGATAAGATGGGAGGGCGACAGCAATCCTTTACTGATAAATGATGCTCGTTTTTCGCCGGCCGGCGTTTTAGCTCCGAAAAGTAAGGCTGATTTAGCATTTACTATGCATATGCTTTCCTGGCTATCTACGGGCGGAACGGCGGCGATTGTTGAATTTCCGGGTGTTCTCTATCGCGGCGGCGCCGAACAAAAAATTAGGCAATATTTAGTTGAGAATAATTATATTGATACAGTTATCCAGCTCCCGCCCGATCTTTTTTTCGGAACTAGTATTGCAACTTGTATTTTGGTTCTTAAAAAGAGTAAAACGGATAATAAAATTTTATTTATTGATGCTTCGGCGGAGTTTGTTAGGGGCGGAAATAAAAATAAATTAAGCGAAGAAAATCGCCAGAAAATTTTAAAAGCTTTTATAGACAGAAAAAATATAGAATATTTCGCAAAAACGGCTGAGAACCAAAAAGTCGCCGCTAATGATTATAATATTGCTGTTTCAAGTTATGTTGAGCAGGAAGATACTAGAGAAGTTATTAACATAAAAGAACTGAACCAAGAAATCGTTAAAATTGTTAAAAGACAGAGCGAGTTAAGAAAAGCGATTGATGAGATTGTCGGGGAGATTGAGGGGAGTAAATAAATTTTATAAATAAAAAGTTGAGACAAAACATTATAAATTTATGAAGGCGACGGCGGAGCGTATTTGGAAAGTATAAAGGTTTTGGAAAAGAGGGTTGGGGGGGGATAAGAATAAATTTTAAATGAATGAGATATGAAAATAAAAAAAATTGAATTCTATAACCATAAAATACTAGGAGATTTTGCAATAGACTTTTCCGTCGATAATGTTATAAAAAATATTTCATTACTGGTGTCGGAAAATGGATGCGGTAAAACAACTTTATTAGAAGAAATTTATAAAATCTTGACAGAGAGTTTTGCTGCCTGGGAGAATGGGCCTAATAAAAAAATAACATTTGAATTTACAGAAGATGAAAAAAATAAATTTAGCTTATCAACACACATATTAACCATTGAATACGACAAATCAAAGAGTGAAAATAATATGTGGGGCAGATTTTTTGTTTTTGATGAAAACGGCAATGATATTAGTGCTAGCGCTCGTTCATTGTTATATAATAATCCTTTAACTAGTGCTTTTAAATGCGCCTTTTCTACTGTTGAGATAAATTTCGAAAAGAGGTCTATAGAATCAATTAAGGCAACCTCGATTGACTCTGATGAATTTGTCAAAAATAAATCTACAAACAATATAGCAACAGAAATCTCTCAGTTATTAGTAGATATAAAGAATCAAGATAATGCCGAAAAGGCTAATCTTTTTGATAGTGGGGCCATAAGCACAGAACAACCGTATGCTGGAAAATTTGATCGTTTTAAGGCGGCTTATTCAAAGATGTTTAATGGAAAAGAATTGAAAGATGTAATTACCGAAAATAATAATTATAAAATTATTTTTAAAGACTTAAAAAAGAATGTTGAATTTGACATATCCGATCTCAGCTCAGGGGAAAAACAAATTGTTTATAGGGCTGGTTATTTACTTAAAAACTTACGAGGCATTACTAGCGGAGTAGTTCTTATAGATGAGCCTGAATTAAGTTTGCACCCCATATGGCAAGAAAAATATCTTCAATTTATCAGAGAAGTATTCCTTTTAGAAAATAAAAATGATATTCAGTTTGTTATAGCGACTCACTCATTTTTACTATTAAAAGATGCTCTAAAAGATGGTATCGTGATTAATATTTTCAGAAAAGATAGCCTAGGTCAAATTTCAGTAATAAATGCAAGAGACAAAGGTTTTGGTTTATTAAAATGGAGTCCTTCGTGGGGGGAAATATGTCATTTTGCATATGGATTACCAACTATTGAGTTTCACAATGATTTATATTCTGCAATTGAGGATAAGTTAAAAAATGATCCATCAGATCGAATCGCCCAAGCTGTATTTGAAAAATATATAAAAGATAACGCCCCAAATACTCCAATAATAAAGTGGAAAACTTCAAGCGGACACCAAAAAGAAGAGACAATAATGACATTTGTAAGAAACAACATTCATCACCCAGATAACATTGAGAGGCCTAAGGCAGAGCCAGATCAATTAACAAAGTCTATCCACTATATGCTGAAATTAATTACTAGTTAATTTTTAAAATAAAATTTTTATGGAAATTATTGAACTCATCTTTTCAAATATTAAAAATATTTTCTGGTTAATTTTTGCATTAGCACTTTTAATAGTTGCGATTAAAATAACCTTTACTTTTAATATTAATGAATATTTAAAAATTAGGAAAGGCAACATTGATAATAAAATTAGAAATTGCTGTCCACATGCTCATATTTCTATTGTTGACAACAAGGTAATAGCAGAATCTTCTTTTGTTTCTCCCGTCGGCACAACTAATTATATTTGCGAAAGATGTCGGTCAGTTATTTATGTCATGGATAAAGAGAGCGAAAAACAAAGAATAGAGAAATTAGTTAAAAATTTTGACGGATATATAAAGCAAGAAAAAAAATTTAAAAAACTTTTAAGGAAAGGTGGATATATTTAATATTTATAAGGTAGGGGCAAATGCAATAGTTTGATTAATATGAAAATTGAATCAACTAACAACGAAGTGGGAATTGAACTTCATTATAGTTTTAACGATATTGATATTCATTCAATAAACTTTTATATTAGGAATTCTTGCTCATTAGCTCAAGCGGAAATTATATCTTACCTAATAAATACTTTATACCCGGATGAGCATTTTGAGATTTTAACATTACCTCCGCAAAAAGGGTCTTTTAACGATATAACTATCATAAAATTTTTAAACAAAAATCCCGGGATTATTCTTTCAGTTATTTCTTTAATATTGCCCGCATTACTGTATAATAGCCAGCTTAAAGCAAATGAAACAACAACAGATTATAATATTTTACAAGTTATTGAAAAATGTAAAGATTTAGATTCCAATTTCCCCGATGAAGTTTTGCAAAAAATAAATAGCATTTGCGATTCGTATTATCCCAGAAAACAAAAAAATATTTTTTACGAATCTATAATATCCGATAAAAACATAGTTAGCATTGAGCCGAAGATATTTGCAAATGATAAGAATGTTTTCAACGCACAAATAAAGCAAGAAGAGTTTGGAGATTATATAGAAGACATTCCAAAAGAAAAAGAGTTCCTAAAAGTTGAAATGACTGGCAACATACAATTGTCGCAACCTGTTATTGATAGGCAGCAACAATATGGCAGGGGTTTAGCGTGGAGGGGCGTATACTACGGGAATGATATCTCAGATGAAAACAATAATCTTATTGTTGAGGATGGTGAAAACATATTTTTTTATATGCAGGATGATGAATATAAAAAACAAATATTAAATCAGGAAATATCGTTTACTAGTGGTGATAATATAGGTGTTATTTTTGATGTCAGTCGTTACTATGATTATGTAAATGATAAATTTGGCAAACCTAGATTATACGTGAAAAGAGTAGTCTCTCACAATGACAACCTCGTACAACACAAAAAGGACCTGGCTTTAAAACAAGAATTAAAAAAATTTGAAGAAAAGAATAAAAACCAGTCATCGCTTTTTGATATTATAAAGTAATGCTATGAAAACTAACCAGCCCAAAATCGAAAAGCTAATTTCAGAACTATGCCCGAATGGTGTGGAGTTTTTGGAAATTGATAGTTTGTGGATTAGGGCACCAAAATCAAAGCTCGGCGTCGCCCAAGTCAAAGAGCTTGGTGATGGTGAAAACATTTGCTTTACTTCTGGTAAAAATATTTTTTATGTCGATAAATATCTTGTTGACGGTGAGTATATTTTTATGAATGATGGTGGAAGCGCTGATACAAAATATAATAAAGGTAAGGCGTATTATACGGATCACACTTTTACATTTACATGTGACAAAATAAAAATATTGCCAAAATTTCTTTATTTTTTCTTAAAAGAAAATGAAAAACATATAAATGATGTTTTATTTAAAGGAACGGGGTTAAAAAATTTAAATAAAAAAGCATTTGCAAACTTTCAAATCCCCATCCCACCCCTTGAAATACAAGAAGAAATCGTAAAAATTCTTGATAATTTTACGGAGCTAGAAGCGGAGCTAGAAGCGGAGCTAGAAGCGGAGCTAGAAGCGAGAAAGAAGCAATATGAGCATTATCGCACTAGTCTTTTCCTAAAGAATAAAAATAATGAAATTAAGACGCTTGGCGAAGTTTGTTGTATTGGTTCTGGCGGGACACCATCAAAATCAAAGAAAGGATATTGGGAAAATGGAGACATCCCCTGGATTAAGTCTGAGTCATGTAAAAATGAATCGGTACGTGTAGCAAATAGTTTTATTACAAGTATTGGTCTTAAAAATTCAAGTGCAAAATTATTAGATAAAAACACAACATTAATTGCTCTTGTCGGAGCTACTATTTTTAAAACTGCGTTTTTAGAGTTTGAGGCTAGTACAAATCAAAACATAGCAAGTATTAAATCTAATGACCAATCGATGTTGAGTGATAAGTTTATTTTTTATTATTTAACTAGTCTTTATTCAAGCTTAAAGAATAATATGAAAGATTATGGGATGCTCAACTTAACAACACTTAGGTCTTTCAAAATCCCCGTCCCACCCATCGCTGAACAAGAACGCATCGTTTCAATCCTTGATAAATTCGATGCCCTTGTTAATGATATTTCAATCGGTTTACCCGCTGAACTTAAGGCTCGTCGTAAGCAATATGAATATTACCGAAACAAGCTTTTGATGTTTAAAGAATTAACAAAATAGTATGGAAAAGTTTGATTCCATCGAAAATCTTGCTAAAGAAATAAAAAAGAAATTAAAGGTCACTAAGAAAAAGAAGATAGGAGCTCTTTATGCATTTAATTCTACCGGAAAAACAAGATTATCAACGATATTAAATGAATCAAATAGAGAAGATGAGGAAAGCGACGGTAAAATAAAAGTTCTTTGTTATAACGCTTTCTTAGAAGACATGTTTATATGGGACAATGAGAATTATGTTCTTTCTTTTAATACAAATTCATGGATTGTAAAATTAGTAATTGATCAAGGTTTGGATGGAGATATTATTGACAATTTCAAAGATATTATAAACTCAAATATCGAGCCCTCATTTGACTTTACTAATGGGGAAATTGCTTTTAATGTAGTTTCAGGAGATGACAACAGTAAAAATAATATTAAAATTTCAAAGGGAGAGGAAAGTATTTTCATATGGTCATTTTTTTATACTATCCTAAAATCCGCAATTGAGACTCTAAACATTGAGGAGTCAAATAGGCCTACGCCTGTTTTTAATGACCTAGGGCGCATAGTCATTGACGATCCAGTATCCTCTCTAGATGATACCAAGATAATAACAATGACAATTAAGCTTGTGGAAACCATAGAATCATTTGAAGGTGACTCTCTATCGTTCTTTATTGCCACGCATCACGCTTTATTCTACAATATTTTAGTTAATTCTTTTAAAAGAAATAGTGGTTGTAATTTTAAATCATACAACCTTATAAAAGATAACTATACCTTTCAACTTTTAAAACAAGGGGACACTCCTTTCTCTTATCACCTATCAATAAAAAAAATTATTCAGGAAGCTATAATAGGTAATCATATTGAAAGATATCACTTCAATCTTTTTAGAAGCCTACTTGAGAAAACATCTACCTTCTTGGGATACGACGATTGGAGAAAATGCGTGCCGAGCGGAAGAAAGGCGGAATTTATAAGACTTCTTAATTTGTATAGCCATGGCAAATTATCAGATATTGAGAGCAGACAGATGTCTGGAGAGGATAAAATTATTTTTGAAGAAACATTCACTAATTTTGTCTCAGATTTTAAATGGGGTTAATAATATACGAATATTACCGAAACAAGCTTTTAACTTTTAAAGAATATGAATCATAAAATTTCCATCCGTTTTTTTAACGACCGAGAAGTTCGGGCTGTTTGGGATGAAAAAAATAATAAATGGTTATTTAGTGTATTAGATATTATTGCCGTTCTTACAGATCAAAATAATTACACTAAGACCCGTAACTATTGGAAATACCTCAAGGCCAAGCTTAAGAAAGAAAAAAGTCAGGTGGTTAGTTCTACTACCCAACTGAAAATTTTGGCAAATGATGGAAAACGGTATTTAACCGATATGCTGGACTATGACGGTATTATCGCTTTGGGTAAAAATTTCCCCGGAACAAAGGCTAACCGATTTATTAATTGGTTTACTTTTAGCGACGAGGGTATAGACGGGAAAAGCAAAACCAAGGCTTATGCTTTGTTCGAAAGTTCGCTAATTAACAACATAGAAATAGGGACCACGAAAGGACTAAAGCAGATTCACGCCTACTTATTCGGCGGTCTTTATAATTTTGCCGGACAAATTAGAAAAAAGAATATTTCTAAAGGCGGTTTTCAGTTTGCTATGGCGCAGTATTTAGAAAACACACTTCAGCAGATTGAAAAAATGCCGGAGAAAACTTTTGAAGAAATTGTTGATAAATATGTAGAAATGAATATCGCTCATCCATTTATGGAAGGAAATGGCCGAACGACTCGCATCTGGCTCGATTTAATTCTTAAAAAACGCTTAAAAAAATGCGTGGACTGGAGCAAGATAAGTAAGAAGGACTACATCGGTGCGATGATACGAAGCCCTAAAAACAGTCTAAAACTAAAAAATTTACTAAAAAAATCCTTAACTAACAAAATCAACAATCGTGAAATGTTTATGAAAGGAATAGATTATTCATATTATTACGAAGAGGATTAAAAAACTATGCCAAACCAAGAACACAGCTCCGCTGAAAATTCGGCGGGAAGTTATAATCTAGTCGCTTCAAGTACTCAAAGCACCGTCGTGGCTGAGTATGTTTCTGATAAAAAAAGAGCGTTTAAGTATCAAAGCGAAGCCGAACTTGAAAAAGCTTTCATTAAGCAGTTAGAAGCCCAGGCTTATGAATATTTAAAAATCGCCTCAGAAGATGATTTGCTTTTGAATTTACGAAAACAGCTCGAAAAGCTAAATGATTATAATTTTAGCGATTTAGAATGGAATCGATTTTTTAAAGCCGAAATTGCTAACCAAAGCCAGGGTATTGAAGAAAAAACCGCTACCATTCAGGAAGATTATAAAAAAAATCTAATTCTTGATGACGGCTCAACTAGAAATATTTATCTCATTAAAAAAGACAGTATCCACGATAATAGTTTACAAGTTATTAACCAATATTCAAGCGAAGATGGCGAACGATTAAACCGCTATGATGTAACGATTTTAGTAAACGGCCTACCGCTTATCCATATCGAGCTAAAAAGACGAGGAGTAGCCATACAAGAAGCATTTAATCAGATAAATAGATACCAAAGAGAAAGCTTTTGGGCCGCTTCCGGTCTGTTTGAATATGTCCAGTTATTTATTATCTCAAACGGAACCCATACTAAATACTATAGCAATACTACCAGATCACAGCACATCAAAGAGTCCGGCGAAGGAAAACAGAAAAAGGGCAGGCGGACAAGTAATAGCTTTGAGTTTACGAGCTGGTGGGCAGACGCCGCTAATCGGCCGATTACCGACTTAATTGATTTTACTAAAACATTTTTCGCCAAGCATGCCGTTTTAAATATTTTAACAAAATATTGCGTCTTTACCTCGGACAAATTACTGTTAGTAATGCGCCCCTACCAAATCGTCGCCACGGAAAGAATTTTAAATCGCATCGAAATAAGTACAAACTACAAAAAATTCGGAACCGTTGAGGCGGGCGGCTATGTTTGGCATACGACCGGGTCCGGAAAAACCCTAACTAGTTTTAAAACCGCTCAGCTTGCTAGCAAATTATCTTATGTTGATAAGGTTTTGTTTGTTGTTGATAGAAAAGATCTCGATTATCAAACCATGCAGGAATATGACAAGTTTGAAAAAGGGGCCGCAAGCAGTAATGTCAGTACCGCTATTTTAAAAAGACAACTAGAAGACAGTAGCTCAAGAATTATCGTCACAACTATTCAAAAACTCGATCGCTTTATCGCTAAAAACTCCGGACATACCGTTTTTGACGGACATATTGTTATTATCTTTGACGAGTGCCACCGCTCACAATTCGGCGAAATGCACGCCGGCATAGTTAAGGCCTTTAAAAAATATCATCTATTCGGTTTTACCGGAACGCCGATTTTTGCCGCTAACGCTTCAACCGGCGGTCGTCCCGATTTTAAAACAACCGAGCAGGCTTTCGGTTCAAAACTTCATACCTATACCATAGTTGACGCTATTTCCGATAAAAATGTTCTACCTTTTAAAGTCGATTATGTTTCAACTGTCCGCGAAGCCGAAGACATTGAAGATAAAAAAGTTAGCGATATTGATAGAGAGGCCGTTTTAGCCGCCCCGGAAAGACTCGAGAATATCGTTAAATATATTATTGAACATTTCGACCAAAAAACTAAACGAAATAGCTTTTATAAACTAAAAGAACGGAGGCTAGCCGGTTTTAATTCAATTTTTGCCGTTAGTTCAATTGAAGTTGCTAAAAAATATTATTTAGAATTTAAAAAACAATTAGCCGAAGTTCCGAGCGATAAAAAATTAAAAATAGGAACTATTTTTAGTTTCGGGGTTAACGATGAAGACGGAGACGGAATGATGGATGAAAATTCCGAGGACACTAGCGGGCTTGATACTAGCTCTAGAGATTTTTTAGAAAGCGCTATTTCCGATTATAATGAAATGTTCGGAACATCTTACGATACCTCCTCCGATAAATTCCAAAATTACTATAAAGATGTCAGCGAAAAAGTAAAGAAAAGAGAGCTTGATGTCTTAATTGTCGTTAATATGTTTTTGACCGGGTTTGATGCGACTACTCTTAATACCCTTTGGGTTGATAAAAATCTGCGCTCGCACGGACTGCTCCAAGCTTATTCTAGGACTAACCGCATCTTAAACAGCATCAAAACTTTCGGTAATATCGTTTGTTTTAGAAATTTAGAAAAAGCGACTAACGAAGCGATTGCCCTATTCGGCGATAAAGAAGCGGGCGGGATTGTTTTGCTTAGATCTTATCAAGACTATTACCACGGCTATAAAGATGGCGATAAAGAATTTCGAGGTTATGTTAGCTTAGTCGACGAGCTAATGGCAAAATTCCCGGTCGGGATAAGAATTGATAGCGAGCAAGCGCAAAAAGAATTCATTAATCTCTACGGCGGAATTTTAAGACTAAGAAACATTTTAACAACTTTCGACGAGTTTATCGGCGATGAAATATTTACCCAATACGATATTCAGGACTATCATAGCATGTACATTGATTTGTATAATGAACTTCGCAAAGTTAAAGAGAGCGAGAAAGAAAATATTAATGATGATATTGTTTTCGAAATGGAACTTATTAAACAAGTTGATATCAATATTGATTATATTTTAAGTCTTATTAAAATCTACCATGAAGATAATACAAAAAATAAAGACAGCTTGATGGATATTAATAAAGCGATTGACGCGAGCGTTGAGCTTAGAAATAAAAAAGATTTAATTAACCAGTTTATCAGCTCGCTTGATATTAATTCAAAGATTGATGAAGATTGGCGGAAATTTGTTGCTGAAAAAAAGATTGAAGAACTGGAAAAAATTATCGCTAACGAAAATTTAGACAAAGAAGCGACTTATGCGCTTATTGATAACGCCTTTAAAGACGGCTATGTCCCGACTACTGGAACGACTATTACCAAAATTTTACCACCCGTATCAAGATTTTCTCCCGACGGAAAAATGACTATTAAGCGCGAAACTGTTCTTAGAAAACTAGCTAGCTTCTTCGACAGATTCTTTGATATTTCTGAGAGGTAGATATATTTTGAGATAATTAATTTTAAATTATACCTTTGAAAATGACCATCAGTCAGCGTTAAATAAAAAATAATTATGAATGGCTTTCAATATAAAAAAGATTATAATTTTTTCTTAAATAAGTTAGCTAAAGGCGATAAAATTTTATTTGCTAAAAAATATCTGAAGTTATTTGATTTTAGAGATCCTAGTATAAAAAGAAAGGAATTTAATAAAATTAGGAATAAATTATATAAAAAATTAGTTTTAAAATTTGGCGAACAATGTCAGTTAAAAATTCACCCTGATTGTTTCAAGGAGAAATCTTTTGATGTTGATCATTTCATTCCTCTCTCAACAAATAAGCTAAATAAGGAACTCAGAAATATAAAAGCAGCAAAAGGGAGAAAGGTTGCGAGTCAAAGTTTTGGGTCGAATGACATTGCTAATCTAAAAATAGCTTGTAAGAAATGTAATAGCTATAAAAAACATAAACTTTTGTTTAAATAATTAACGACAAAAAGAACTTAAACACCCCCGACCTAATCAATAAAATTATCACTGAAGTAGAAAGAACGTATAAAAGATATTAAAATTATAATAAATGCAAAAATAAGATAAAATCTACTTGAATACTATCAATCATCCCCCATGCCACACATAAGCAAAACACAATACCTTGAATACCTCGCCTGCCCTAAGAACGCCTGGCTTAAACAACATAAGCCGGAGTTGGCTGGCTCTTTTGAGTTATCAGCTTTTGAAAAAAGTTTAGTCGCTAATGGAAATTTAGTTGAAGAGTGGGCCAGAAAACTTTTTCCAAGCGGCGTTTTAATAGAATCATCTGGCAAAACAGCCGCCTTAGAAACTATTAAATATTTAGAGGTTAAACAGTCGGCTATTTTTCAAGCTACTTTTATCACCGATAAATTTCTAGCGCGAGCCGATGTTTTAGAATATGATAGTGAAACCGACTCTTGGAATCTCTATGAAATAAAAGGTACTAATTCCTTGAAAGAAAAAACCGATGACAGAGATCATATTGATGATGCCGCTTTCCAATATATAACCCTTGGCGACTGCGGCCTAAAAATTGGAACTATAAATATTATCCACCTCAACAAAGACTATATCCGGGGCGATGAAATAAACGTTCAAGAATTATTTGCGATTGATGATATCACTGATAAGATTCTCGAGCGAGAAGAGGCCACTAGAGAAAAAATGTCGGAAGCCGCTCAGGCTCTTTTTCAAAAAGACGAACGGGCAGTTAATTGCAATTGCATTTACAAAGGACGGAGCAATCATTGCTCAACTTTTAGCTATGCTCATCCTGAAGTCCCTGAATATGCTATTCATGATTTATACCGCATCGGCCTGAGCCCAAAAAAATTAGCCTCCCTGGTTGATGACAATATTTTTGATCTTGCCGACGTTCCCTCCGACTTTAAATTATCAGAAGCTCAGCAGAATCAAATTAACGTCTATAAAAGCCAAATGCCGATGATAGATTTAATATCTATTAAAGCCGAGCTTGAAGCGCTAAAATACCCGCTCTATTTCTTTGATTACGAAACATACCCACCGGCCATTCCCCTTTTTAAAGGCTTTAAACCCTATCAGCATATCCCCTTTCAATTTTCTCTACACGTCCTAAGCAGCCCGGACAGCGAGCCTGAGCATTACGGATATCTTCATATAGATAATACTAATCCGACCGCAGACATTATTAATGCCCTACAAAAATATATCGGCCCCGAGGGAAGTATTATTGTCTGGTATAAGCCGTTTGAACAAACCAGAAATTTGGAATTAGCGCTTTTAAGTCCTGACAATAGTGAGTTTTTAGCGGATATCAACAACCGCATCTACGATTTAATGGATATCTTTTCCAAACAGCTATACGTCCACCCAAAATTTAAAGGGAGCACTTCGATTAAAAAAGTATTACCAGTTTTAGTTCCATCTCTTAATTACCAAGAGTTAGAGATAAAAGAAGGGGGATCGGCCATGGAAGCTTGGTTTGAAAAAATATTTAATGCCAGTTCAGAAGCAGAGAAAGAAGAAACTGCTAAAAATCTTCTAAAATATTGCGAACTAGACACCTATGCCATGTACGCTATTTGGAAGGAATTGATGAAAATATAGAGAAATTGATAAGTTTGTGGATACTAGAACCGTCACTTGATTTTTATAAAGATACATATTATAATAATCCGTTACCTTAGTTCATTAACTTCAAAAAAAACAATGCCTTCAAAGGAGGGGGGATATATATGGAAACAAATAATATTAAACTTTTTAGCGGAGAATTCTTCCTCCCTGTCGATTATGATGAAGACTTTGACGACTTGCTCGAAAAAGGAAACTACGACCACGTTTCAGATGACATCAATGAAGAAAATTTTCAATCAGTTGTACAAGCCGAACAAAGCGGGAACATTATTCAAGTTGCAAGGTTTATAGGGAGTAGAAAAGGAGGAATTTGCGATCTTATAGGTTTCCCATACAGACAAGCGACTTTAAGAGAGTTCGCGTCTTATGCATTAATCAAGCCTTCCGGGCCATTATTTGGGGTAGCCTATGGTTCAGTCTATAAAATAGCCCCGGGTAAAATGGAAGTTCCTTATTTTAGCGATGAAAATGGCCGAAGGCGATTACATGGTATTTTGTCAGAATTAGATTATGAAAAAGAGCCGTACGGTAGATTGCTAGTTATCAGGATGTGTTTCGATTTAAACGAATATTACCGATCTCAAATTGAATTCTTTAGCTAGAAGCCCCTCTTCAAAAGTCCCCGTTTCATTTATGAAGTGGGGATTTTCTTTTTTATGCTATAATCCATATATATGAAACTAATATCATTAAATGCCTGGGGTGGACAGGTTCCGGAAATAATAGACTTTTTTAAAAAATACCAAGACGTTGATATTTTTTTATTACAAGAAGTTTTTAATGATGGGACTGAAAGAACGGTTTTTCATGAAAACGAAAAAACTCAATTATTTAAAGAGTTGGATGAAAAGCTCCCCAGCCATCAAGGCTATTTTGCCCCCTCAGTTTTTCAAGAGTGGGGATTAGCCATTTTTATTAAAAAATCTATTTCTATTTTAACAAGCGGGGATCATTTTGTTTATTTACATAGAGAATCCTTACGTGGCCAAGAATTCAAAACCGTCGGTCGAAACTTACAATTTATAAACATTATCCATAATGGTAAAAATTTAAATATTATTAACTTTCACGGACTTCATACTGGAGAAGGCAAGGATGATTGTCCTGAAAGAATAGACCAGTCAAAAAAAATAATTGATTTTATAAAAAAACTAGAAGGAGAAATAATTCTAGCTGGCGATTTTAATCTCAAGCCAGACACGGAAAGCTTAATAATGATTGAAAAAGGGCTTAAATTAAAAAATCTTATAAAAGACTACGAGATAAAATCAACACGCACTTCATATTATAGTAAACCGGAAAAATTCGCCGATTATATTCTATGCTCAGAGGGAGTAAAGGTTGAAGAATTCTCTACTCTACCTGAGGAGGTATCCGATCATAAAGCGCTGTTGATGAAATTTATATAAATTTATGAAAATAACTATCTGCGCTAGTGTTGATTTCGCCCCAAAGATAAAAGAAGTAAAAGAGAGTCTTGAAAAAAGAGGCTGGGAAGTTAATATTCCTTATGTTTCTGAAATGATTATAAACGGCAAATTATTCTTAGAAGATTTTTTAAGAGAAAAAGGGCTAAGTGGAGATATAGAGATTAGACGGGCGCAGAAAGTTGATATGATAAGACGTTATTGGGAATTTATTAAAAATTCTGATGCCATTTTAATTGTTAATGAAAGTAAAAAAGGAATTGATGGTTATATTGGTGGCAGCGTTTTAATAGAAATGGGCTTTGCTTATGGGCATAATAAAAAAATATATTTATACAACGATCTCCCAATTAGAAGCGAACGAATCCACTATTTAGATGAAATAATCGACATGAAGCCAATAGTGATAAATGGGGATTTAAACAAAATTAATTAATTTAAAAAATATAAAATCTTATATATGCCTAAATTAAGCAGTAATTTATATCGCCGCTGGATGTTTATCCTCGGTATTCTAGCAACCGTCGCCTACCGCATTATCGTTGTTTTAAACCATTATAGCCCCGTATTGGTCCAAATTGCCTGGTACGCCGGAACCATTGGTTTTGTTTGGTATTTTAGTCATCGTTTTAAAGTTGAAAATCGGCGCGATAAAATAATTACCGATAATGAGTTAGTTAGAAAAATAGAACAAGTCGAACCGCTTAGCCCTCAGGACCGCGAATCACTCGCCTATGTTCTAAGAGGTTTACAAACCAGTCTTTCAAAATGGAATTATATCGCCATTTTCATTCTGTCGGCGCTCGCTCTAGCTTATGGCGTCTATCAAGACTTATTAGGGTTTCTAAAATAACGCTCTTGACATAAATGTTAGAATAATATAACATAGAAGTATTGTTAATTAATTCTAACATTATGACTCTTAAAACTTATCAAAAAATTAAATTGGTCTTTGTGGTCTGCTTGTCCATGTTTTTTAGCTGGGCAATCTTTCTCGACAATTTCCTTATTCCGGTCGCCGTTATGATCGCTAGCTCCTTAGTTCTCATGCTCCTACGTCGACAAGTAAAAGAAATAATCGCCGATGAAAGAGATTGGCAACTGGCCGGTAAGGCCGCCCTAATTGCCGTTCAGGCTTATAGCTGGGTCGCAGCCATTTTAATGTTTGTTCTCTATTCCTTGCGTTTACAAAACAACCTCTATGAGCCAATTGCCCTAACGCTCGCTTTTTCAACTTGCGCTCTCATGCTGATTTACGCCTTTACTTTCCGTTTTCTCGCTAAATATGGAAAATAATATTAAAAAACTGCGCCAAGAACTTGGCCTGACCCAGGAAGACTTAGCCAGAAAAACTGGCGTCCGGCGAGAAACAATCGTCTTTTTAGAACAAGGAAAATATAATCCTTCTTTAAAATTAGCCAGCGATGTTGCCAATGTTCTTAATAAAAAAATTGAT
Organism: uncultured Gammaproteobacteria bacterium; assembly: GCA_964587195.1. Taxonomy (GTDB): domain Bacteria; phylum Patescibacteriota; class Patescibacteriia; order Patescibacteriales; family UBA12465; genus UBA12465. The sequence goes on from CAZPKN010000001.1 coordinate 20,770, forward strand.
GATGTTTTTAAAACATTAACCAGCGGTAATGATAATCATTTTCATGTCGGAGTCTATGGAATTCTGGTTATAGACAGGAAGGTTTTAATGATTAAAAAATCTCGCGGCGCTTATAAGGGTAAATACGATCTGCCGGGCGGAAAAATTGAATTTGGAGAAGAGACTGAAGAGGCTTTGAGGAGGGAGTTTATAGAAGAAACCGGAATAACTATAGATAGTTATAAATTCCTCGGCTACCAAGAACATTTCCAAGACTACAAAAACGACAAAGGCCAAGCTAGGCACCTGCACCACTTAGGGCTATATTTTCGGGTGTCCGCGCAAAAACAAGAAATAAAATCCGGTCCAGACGGTCACGATTCTCTAGGAGCGGAATTTATTGACACTAAAAAAATTAAAGACTTAAAAGTTGCCCCCATTGCTAATTTAGCCCTCAAAAATTTCTCTAAAAATATATAGCATAATACGTAATATATATTTTAGCTAAAAATATATTAAATTTAAGACTTTTTTCGTTTTTCAGATATAGCACATTGCGTACTATATCTTTTATTTAATATAAGGGAAAATAAATGTAAAATCACCCTTTTTTTGTATATAGTAAAATATTTACACCATTTCCTTGAAAAATATCCTTTTCCATGTTAAACTATTATCCTCGTATCTGCTGCTGCCATAACTAATCATTAATCATTGATTTTACTATGGGTAGATATTTAGGGCCAAAACTAAGGAAGCGGCAGCGCTTCGGACTAATCGGCGAAGAAGCCAGTATACGCCGTCGGGGCGTTCAACGCCCGAGAAAAACAGGCTACGGCCTGATTCTGGAAGAAAAGCAAAAGCTTAAATTCATTTATGGATTAATGGAAAAGCAATTGCGCCGTTACGTGAGCGAAGTTTTAAAGGGCAAAAACGACCCGCAAGTCGCCCTGCTCCAAAAACTGGAATCACGTTTGGATAATGTTGTTTATCGCTTAGGTCTGGCAAAAACCCGGGAACAAGCGCGTCAAATAGTTAACCACGGACACGTTCTGGTTGATAACCAGCGAGTCGACATCCCTTCTTATATTTTAAGAGAAGGACAGGAAATTCGCTTGAAAGACAAATCTGCTAAAAAAGTTTTCTTTAAGGAATTATCAGTGGCTAGTCGTAAAGAAAATGAACCGGCTGGATTCTTATCTTATAACGAGTTAGGAGGAAGGTTTCTCCATACTCCGACTGAAGCAGATTTACCGAAAAACGTTGATATGGCTAAAGCATTAGAGTTTTATCACAATATACTCTAACTAACTACAGTCAACTTAAAAACACCTCTTTATTGCAAGAGGTGTTTTTATTTCACGCTGACGCTCAAATTAATTAATGTTTATTGTGTAAAAAAATAGAAAGAAAAACTGCTAATTATTTTCCTCTTTTTCCACTTCTTGAATCACTGCCTTAGAAGATTTATAAAAACCAAGCACTAAGAATATTACCAAGCTACCAATAATAATTCCTGACACATTAAGACCGTAAACAGCCAGAGCATCTTTAAAGACATCAGGCTCACGACTAGCCAAAGCTAACCCCATGGCTGCCAATGGTGGCATTAAGGTTACAGTAATGGCAACCCCAGAAAGAGATCCTGTTAGGTCTTTTTTTGCCCAAGTAAAACTAGCCGCCGCTCCAGCCGCCACCGGAATTAAAAAGGTGCTCCAACTAAAATTTGCCATTAAAGTTACTACACCTAAATCTGATAAACTGAAATCTATTCCTAGCCCAATTACAGCCGCAACAACTAAGGTCACGAAAGCTGACACAATAAAAACGAACACCGAACGACTAATAACTTTGAAATTTAAAATAGTAATTCCTAAAGAAATTGATAAAATCGGAGACAGAAGAGGCGCAACCAACATCCCTCCTATTAACAAGACTAAATTATCTTTAACTAAGCCAATTACAACAATAAAGGTAGCTAACACTAGGAGAAGATAGAACCCTGAGCTAGGCGCTGAAGAACTAATGATGGATGATGAAAAATCTTCCCTCTCCTCCCTGGTTGTTTTTAAAGAATACTTCTGCAGTCCATTTTGAGACTTAAAAATTCTTGAAAAGATATTCATAAAAATGTTTATTACATTGTTATAGTTTAATAGTATATGAAAAATAGCCCATACTCAAGGCTATTTAAAACTTAACAATTTTTCTTTCCTCCGCTCGCCCGCTTCGTTGGAGCTTAGCGAGGCGAGCCGGCTGCTAATTTGAATCATCTATTCATATAAACCCGACCACAGGGGTCGGGCTTATTTTTGGCGGAGGGGAATCAACGGTATTAGAAATAAAAATTAATTGAAACAATTAAAATATTCCCAGAGAATGAAAACTCGGTTTCTCGAAAATCCTGTTTTTTCCTTTAATATATCTATATTCATTAATTCTTTGGTTAAAGCATTGGCCGTAGGAGTGGTTATTTTTAAAGCTTTCTCAATATCTTTAGTATCAACAACCGGATCAGTAAATAAATACATTAATAAATCTTTAGCTAATTTACTTCTTTTTCCCATTTTTTCAATAATGGCACATTCGTATTTTTGTCTTAGCTTAATTATTTTTTCAAAAGTATTAATACCGTCTTTCGATGTAGTAATAACACCTGCTAGGAAAAATTTTATCCATTGTTCTATTTCGTTTGATTTTCGGACCATGGTTAAAGAGTCGTAATATGAAGCTCTGTTTTTTTCAAAAAAATGAGAGAGATATAAAGTTGGCTTTTTTAGTATTCCCAAGCTAACTAAATGAAGAGTTATTAAAAGTCTGCCAATTCTTCCGTTTCCATCTAAGAACGGGTGTATGGTTTCAAATTGATAATGACTTAAAGCTATCTTGATTAAATTTGGAATATCTAAATTTTCATTATGCCAAAATTTTTCAAGATCACTTAATAAATCCATTACCTGTGAGTCATGCGGAGGAATAAAAAAAGCGTCTGACAAGCTAGATCCCCCAATCCAATTTTGGCTCTTTCTTATTTCTCCTGTTTTTTTGTGTTTGCCTCTGGTGTTGGATAGAAGAATTTTGTGGGTATTTTTTACAAGCCGCATCGACAGAGGGAGTTGCTTTAATTCGGCTATGGCGGAATTAATCGCCTTTACATAATTTTGAACTTCTTGCCAGTCATCTCTTTTTTCGGGATCAATGTCTTCTTCGGAAAGCAGAGCTTCATCCATTTCAGTTTTTGTGCCTTCAATTTTACTGGATAAAACAGCTTCTTTATACACATGCATTTGAATAAAAAAATCCACATCAGGCACTAAAAAAGAATAGGCGTTGAGTTCGCCTAAATATCTAGTGGCTTCCTCTAAAAGCATATTTATTTTTTTATCTTCCCAAACAAAATCTTTGTTTATAGGGTTAGGGAGGAAGCTTTTATATTGATATTGTTGTTCAAAAACACCTGCTTTAAAATTATTATTCATAGCTTTAACTATATTATTTTATAATTAAAGTTTAGCACTTAACTTTAATTAAGTCAAAACATAATAAAAGTTGAAAAAAGTAAAACAAAAAATCATCTAACATTAGATAATTTTTTTGATGGCGGAATGGACGGGACTCACTACCCGGTCCTCCCGGTCCGCCCAGGGCGGACATCGCTCAGACTTTCTCGTCCCGACGCGAGCCAAACTATTGGCTCACTTCCATTCCGTATTCAAAAATAAACCCGACCACAAGGGTCGGGCTTATTTTTGGCGGAATGGACGGGACTCACTACCCGGTCCTCCCGGTCCGCCCAGGGCGGACATCGCTCAGACTTTCTCGTCCCGACGCGAGCCAAACTATTGGCTCACTTCCATTCCGTATTCAAAAATAAACCCGACCACAAGGGTCGGGCTTATTTTTGGCGGAATGGACGGGACTCGAACCCGCGACCTCCTGCGTGACAGGCAGGCGTTCTAACCAACTGAACTACCACTCCAAAACAACAGGAAAATCATAGCAAAAAGTTTTCAGCTTGTCAAAGTTTTTACGGCTCCTAAAATAGCCGAAACCCCTAGAAAAACTTGCCAAAATAGGAATAATAGTATATACTTTAATTACAAAAACTACGAGCTTTCTAGTTTTTTTAATTTACACTCATATGGAACACTTACTAAAAGAAACAACTCTGTCCGAAATTGAAAAGAATCTCTTAGACCAGAAAACCCGCCTAGTTAGCGACTTGGCTGATTTGGCGCGTCCTGATAGCCACGAAAGTGATAATACTGGCGCTAAGTTCCCTGAATACGGCGACAAGCCAGATGAAAACGCCCAAGAAATAGCCGACTACTCGACTAATCTCGCGACGGAAAAAGTTTTAGAAAAAAGCTTAGCGGATATCGAAGCGGCCTTAGGAAGAATTCAAAAAGGAACTTATGGCGTCTGTAAATATTGCGGAAATCCTATTCCTGAAAAACGCTTAATTGCTAGACCGACTGCTAGTTCTTGTGTTGCTTGTAAAACTGAGCTCCAAGAAAATGAATAAATTATTGTTAAAAAATATTCGATTTAATATAGCTACGGTTTTACTAGTAGCTATATTTTTTATTGCCGACCGCTATTTAAAAATCTTAGCTCTACAAAATTTCTCTGAAAAATCACACAATCTAATCGGCGATTTTCTAGCTTTTACTTTTACTCCTAATTATTATATCGCCTTTTCCCTGCCCTTATCGGGATTATTTCTCAATATCCTGCTAATAATCATTATTACCGGCCTCATGCTTTGGCTTTTTAAAGTAATTAAAAAACCAGAAAATAATTACTTAATTTTCGGTCTTTTCTTAATTTTACTCGGCGCCCTAAGCAATCTTTTAGATCGCCTTGCTTATGGCTATGTAATTGATTATTTTTATTTACAATATTTTAGCGTCTTTAATCTTGCTGATATCGGAATAAGCATAGGGGCCCTTCTCGCTCTTATCGGCCTAAACAAAAAACCGAGCTAACTAGCTCGGTTTTTTTATAAATTATTATTTTCTATATTCTGGATCTTGCATGCGCACTTTTGCGTCGGCCGCTTCTTCTGGCGTATCATACGTCTCAACTAAACCAGTTACCGGGTCAACTACCGCATATTTTTGTTCATTTCTAGCTTCTTTATCCTTATCAACTGAAGGATTTTGTCCCCACATTTGTTCTGGACTGCTCATAATTTTTGCTAAAATGACTATAAATTACTTAAAATAGCTTTATAGACACTTAAATTAATTAATAATTATTTACTATTGACAAAAGTTAATTACTTTGCTATTATACCTCAACTGGCTAAAATTGTCAAGTCAGTTATTCACAAGAGGAATAAAAAAATAGAATATAAACCATTTAATTTGAGGGCGCTAGGAGGGGCCCGAAAAATGAAAACAGTTCTTTTAAATCCGTCGCGTAGCCTGCATCTCGGTAGATCTTTATCGGAAAGAGACGCAGACACGTTAATTGCCGAGCTCTTTCAGTTAAACAAAACTGAAGGGCCAATTTATCTGCAGATTAACAGTCCCGGCGGCAGTGCTCCCGGAGCTAATAAGCTCTATGACAATATTGTCAACAGCCCCAATCCGGTTATTGGTGTTGTCGTTGGCGATTGCTTCTCAATGGCCGCCACTATTCTGCAAGCTTGCGACAGGAGATATGCCAGCAAGCATTCCCGCCTGCACATCCATCACGTAACTCATCCTGGTTTTATCTTGCGTCATAACGACACAGTAAAAAGCTTGAGGAAAAAATTACTGGAAGGGATTGAGTTGGCGCAGAAAGACGACAAAATCTTAATTGATATTCTTGAAAAAAGAATGAAAATATCAAGAAAAGAAATTATCGCTATCATGGATAAAGATGAGGCAATAACGCCGGAAAGAGCGCTCGAAATCGGACTTATCGATGTAATTATTGATTAGAAAAAGCGCCTTGGGCGCCTTAATAAATACCAGCTTTAGTTATTTTACTAAAGCTGTTTTTTTATAGTCAATGCTCTTTTATTTTCCATTAAAGCTTTTAACTCAATCTTTAAAGTATTTTTCGGCCAAATATTTTTTATCTTCTCCGCCCATTCTATCGCGACAACTGTATCAGTGTCGGATAAAAATTCTTCTATCCCTAACGTTAATAAATCTTTTTCGGAGTTAAGACGATAAGCATCGATATGACAAAACTGTTTAATGTTTTTATTACTTTTAACGGAATATACTTTTAGAATATTAAAAGTCGGGCTATTAACAATTTCTTTAACGCCTAAGCCCTTCGCTAGCCCTTGCAGAAACTTAGTTTTACCAGCGCCAAGATTACCATAAAGCGCCAAAGTTACGCCGCTTTCTAAGTTTTTTCCAAAATCAAAACCCACCTGCCAGGTTTCTTGTTCACTTAAGGTAATAGTTTTTTTAATATTTTCTTTTTTCATATTCCTTAAATTAATTTACGCATTTATTTCCTCCTGTCTTAAAAGCGACATCGCTAAAGAAGCTAAAGCGGCTAATAAGAAAATATAACGAAGCGATAAATAGGGGAGCAGGATGAGAATAAAAATCGCCATAATTACTTTACCAATTAAAATAGCCATTTCCCTAACAACTGTATACTCATCAACGTAATGGCCTTGATCGGCGGCAATATCATAATTTAAAACGTCAAAAGATGTTCGAGAAAATACTCGGCTTAAATTATGATAAGTTGAAAATAAGAAAACCTGAAAAGCACTATCAATTAACGCTTTTAAAATCCAACCAAGTGCATATAAAAAAGTCCCGTACCTAAGCAAACGTCGACGATTAGAAAATTTATCTAAAATGCCTCCGAAAACCATTTGTAAAATTATCGTCGCTAAGATAATAACTGATGATAAAGCGCCGATTTGAAAATAATCTCCTTTTAGAAGCTGCCAAATAAAAATCGGCCAGATTATCGAACCGGCGACACTTTCCGCCCCATCACCAGCGTAAGCGATTATGCTCGGGCGCATTTTTTTAGAAAAGAATTTACGCCAAGTCTTGCGCCAGCTCCAAACAAATTTTTCTTCAACCGCCGGTAAAAAACTAAAGGGGATAAGAGAAATTAGATAAATAGCAATCGCTGTTAAAAATAAAACCTCATAGCCTAAATAATCAAGGACTAGTCCAGCGACAATCGGCATAATAGCGCCAATTGCCATCATGGTCGCTTCCATTAAGCTAAGCTGGCTAGCGCGCACTGTTTTTTCGGTTAATTTGGCGACGTTAGTATGAAAAGGAATCCAATGGCTTAGGCGAAATAGTAGCGTAAAAATCATCGCCGGTATTACCCATATCCAAGCCGAAATATTTTCAAGTAAATCGCCGGCAATAACAAAGCGATTAATTAAAAAGAAAACTACATAATAAGCCGCCCCGAATAAAACACTAAGTTGTAAGGATTTTTTAATGCCTATTTTATTCATAATTCCCTTGCATCCGAAAATAACCAGCCCGGCGTAAAGAGCGTCAATTATTAAGTAATAAAAAATTACCGACCACAGGCTTAAGTCAAAAAACTGGTATAAAAAAATAGGCAAAAACAAGCCCATTAACTGCGTCGCGGAGTTTATAGTTATACGACTAAAAAAAATCATCCGAAAATTCTGAGTCAGATTGCGGCCAATTATTTCGGCTTGAAGATTATAAAAAAAGCGGCGTATTATTCTTAGCATAAATATTAGAAGATACTAGGATAATCATAGGGTTAATTTAGGAAAAAATCAATCATAATTTAGTTTTTTTTCGTAAACAAAAACACAGAATTTTATCCTGTGTTTTTGTTATGGGTGGGCGCACAAGCCTGCCTGCCGGCAGGCAGGGATTTCCGCCCTCGCTTTTCGCCGGAAATGCGAAAAGCTCACTTGTCCAGACCGGCCGCTAAACGCTCGCCAACTCGCGTTTATCGTCGCTCCCCTTTTCGCTCGAGCCCTGCCTGCCGGCAGGCAGGTTCCGCTCTCGCTCAAGACTCGCTCGCCGCTAGTTCGACTACTATGCCGTTCCGGCATTAAACAAAAAAGAAGCCATTGGCTTCTTTTTTGTTTATGTGGGCGCACAAGGATTCGAACCCTGGACCCCTTCGGTGTAAACGAAGTGCTCTAACCAGCTGAGCTATGCGCCCTTATTCGGGACAGTGGGCGAAAGAGGATTTGAACCTCCACGGCCTCGCGGCCACAAGCCCCTCAAGCTTGCGTGTCTACCAATTTCACCATCCGCCCTAAAACGAAAAAGCCGTTTATTTAACGACCTTTTCCTTTAGCTTCTTCTTATAGCCGTCACGCAAGAAATATAATTTAGCCCGTTTCACTTTTGCCTCTTTCTTAATTTCAATCTTAGTAATTGTCGGCAAATTTAAAGGAAAAATCTTTTCAACACCGATTCCTTCAGAAACCTTGCGAACAGTAATAGTCGCGCCGGTTTCTTTATTATGCTTGCGCGCGATAATCATTCCCTCAAAATACTGGACTCTTTCTTTTTCTTCTCCTTTAGAGTTCAATTCTTTGATTTTCTGATAAACCCTGACGGTTAATCCTGGTTTTAATTCCATTTTTGTTTCGACCATATGGTTAAAAATTACACGAACGAGCCTGGCTCGTTCAACTTGAAAACACTTATTTAATAAGCAAAATCTTGTCTAATATTATAATTAATTTTTCCTATTGTCAAGCTCTTTCTGTACCGCCCCCCAAACAGCCGAAAAAACCTCATTTGGAGCCAATTTCGTTGTATCTAGATAGAAATCATAGTTTTCAGGCTGATAAATGTCTATATTATAGTACTTTTGATAGCGAGTTGTATCGCTAAGCACACGGCTACGATTACTGTCTAAAACTTTTTCCCAACTATCAAGCCCTTTATCCTCATTCCTATCATTTTTAGACTGCAAGCTTTTAAAAATCCTTTTTGCCCCTTCCTCCTCATGAACATCCAGATATATCTTAAAAGAATGAGGAATAAAATACCAAGATGTCCGGCCCTCGATAACAAAATTGTCTTCTTTTTCCCCTAATTCTTTCTGATAAAGATCAACTTCTTGATCAGTTTGAATATCATTTTCGCCCAATTTATTATATTCAGCCAGCGTCATCCCGCGTTCTTTAGCCTTATCGCGCCGTAAACCGCCGATATAATACCGGGGATAATTTAATTTATCAGCTAACATTTGCGCAATAGTACTTTTCCCTGAACCGGGGGCACCGCTTAAAGAAATTATCATAAATTATTTGTCATTTTAATCTTTATCCTTTATCATTATTATATAGAAAAATTATCAAATCTCCAAAAAGCTTATTTTAAGACTTATGTATTTAGAAAGATTAGAAATCCAAGGCTTTAAATCCTTCGCCAACAAAAACAAGTTGGTTTTTTCGGGCCTAATCGGCGATGAAAAGCGTGGCTTAACTGCTATTGTCGGACCGAACGGTTCTGGGAAGTCTAATGTCGCCGATGCTATCCGCTGGGCTCTCGGCGAACAGAGCATGAAAACTATTCGCGGTAAAAAAAGTGAAGATGTTATTTTCTCCGGTTCCGATAAAAAAGGCCAGCTCGGTATGGCCGAAGTCTCTCTTTGTTTAAATAATTCCGAAGTCGCTAAAAATAAATTAACCGCTCCTGAAAAAATCGAAAAAGAAGAAGACTTAAACCAAATTATTTTAAGCTGCCCGGAAATCGTTATTACTAGAAGAATTTATAGAAGCGGAGAAAGCGAATACTTACTAAATAATAGCCGCGTCCGTTTATCTGATATCCAGATGCTACTGGCTAAGGCAAACTTTGGCCAAAAGACTTACAGCGTTATCGGCCAAGGCATGGTTGAGAATTTTTTAAACACTTCCGCCGCTGAACGCAAAGATTTTTTTGATGAAGCGACCGGCGTTAAGCAATTCCAAATCAAACGCGATTCGGCTTTAAATAAACTTGAATCAAGTTACGAAAATCTCCAGCAAGTCGAAATGCTCTTAACTGAAATTAGGCCGCGTCTTAAAAGTTTAACTCGCCAAGTTGAAAAACTAAAAAAACGTGATGAAATATCTTCGCGCTTAAAAGCCTCTCAACTCGACTATTACGGCTACCTCTGGCAAGACATTAATAATAAATTGAATAAAGCGAACCTTGGCTTTTTGGACTTGGAAAAAGATAAAATTGAACAAGAAAAAAAATTAACTAAGATAAACGACGAGTTAAATAAAATTCGCGCGACTAATAATTTCCAAGAAATAAATGAACTACAAGCGAGCTTAAAAATCCTAGAAGGCCAAAAGGGCCAGTTCCAAAAACAACTAGCGAAACTGCAGGCCGAACTAGAACTTCAATTAGAGGCGCAGGGCCAGTTTGATGTTTCTTGGCTTAACAATAAACAAAGTGAACTAGAGGCTGAAAGACAAAATACCGCTAGCGAGCTAGCTCGCCTTCAAGCCGGCAACAATACTAATGAAGAAGCGGCTCTTCAAGATGAGCTCCGCCAAGTTAATAATGAAATCCAAAAAATTAAAAATACCCAAGCAGAAATTGCCGGATTAGAAACTGAAAAATCTTTCTACTTCAAACAAGTTTCAAAGTTAGAGGCGGTTTTAGAGGCTAATCTGGAAGCGCAGGGCCAATTTGATATTTCTTGGCTTAATAATAAACAGGAAGAACTATCTGGAGATTTAAGTCGTTTAAAAGAAGAGCTAATAAAGCTGCGCCGTGAAAATAATAGAGACCAGGAAAATGCTCAGCGTGAGAAATTGTCGGCTATCCAAGAAGAATTGAATACTTTAAATCGTGATTTATCAAATCTTAACAATGAGCTCCGAAGTTCGAAAAAGTCCGCTGGCCAAAATGAAGAAATTAGCCGCCTCATCGACGATTTCTTAAAACAACTAGAAAACATCGAAAAAGAAAATGACTTAAATCGCGTTAAAATTTTACTAGCGGATGCTAAAAAAGATTTCCAAAAAAACATCTCCCAAGCCATTAGCGGCCTTGATGATGAGAAGTTAAACCGCATTAAAGAAATTCAAACGACTATCATTAATTTAAATGAAGAGAAGCAGCTAGTTCAAGAAAATTTAAACAACGAACGCCTCAGACTATCAAGCGTTAGCGAACGCTTGCGCTTACTTGAAGAAAAAGAATCACAAATCAACCGAGAATTAATTGATATCCGCGCTAAACTAGAGAAGGCGCAAGTTAAATTCGATGCCGGAAAAATAGAGGCTGATAAAGAAAATTTACTTAAAAAAATCGCCTTACTAGAAAAAGATCAGGCTAATCTGCGCCTAAACTCCGACCTTGATCCTTCCCTGGAAAAGCGTCAGGCCATTCAAGACAAATTAAATGACTGTCGTTTAAAGGCCTCCGCTCTATCTGAAAGAAAACGCTTGCTGGAACACGAACAAGCCGATTTAGATAGAGAAATAGCAGATATTAAAAATAAACTCACCAAAAGCCAAATGAAGTTCGATGCGAGCGGACTAGAAAAAGAAAAAACAGAAATAAATGAACGGATAAATTCAATTAACGAGGAGATAAAAAATCTAGAAGAAAAGCTCGCCTTGCTTTCAGCCGCTCAAGAACAGGAAAAAAGTCGTATGTTCTCTTATCAACAATCTGCTCAAGAGATCCAGCAAAGCCTTAACTATTTACTCGAAGAATTAAACAGCTTGAAAGTTGAAGCGGCCCGCCAAGAAACTAAACTGGAAGATTTAGAAAATAATATCAGGAATGACGAACTAGAAATCGGCGAAGTTAAAAGCTATCAGACTGCTATTAATGAAGAGTCTCTCGGCCATCTGCAAAAAGCCATTCTAGGCGACAAAAATCAACTTGATCAAATCGGTGGCATCGATCCAGAAACTGAAAAAGAATTTGCAGAAACCAAAGAGCGTTATGATTTCTTGAGCGGCCAAACCGAAGATCTTGATAAAACTATTAAATCCTTAGAAGAAGTTATTTACGAATTAGACACGACGATTAAAGAGCGCTTTGATAAAGAATTTAAATTAATCGCTGAAAAATTTGATGAGTATTTTAAGATACTCTTTAACGGCGGTTCAGCAAAAATTTCTAAAGTCATGTTAGAGGACTTAGAAAAAGACGATAATAAAAATAATGGAGCTGATGCGCAAGCCAACCAAACAACCGAAACTAATCTTAGCCCATCAGAAGTAGCGGCAAAAAATGCTAGTGAAGAAAAATTAAAACGCTTAAGATTCCTTAAAAAACATAACGCTGTCGGATTGGCCGGCATTGAAATACAGGCAATTCCTCCTGGCAAAAAAATTCAAGCAGTTTCAATGCTGTCTGGTGGCGAGCGTGCTTTAACGGCGATTGCCCTAATAAGTGCTATTATTAGCGCTAACCCCTCGCCATTTGTCGTTCTTGATGAAGTCGACGCCGCTTTAGACGAAGCTAATTCCGAGCGTTTAGCGAAAATTCTCGACGATTTATCAAATAAAACTCAGTTTATCGTCATTACTCACAACCGCGCCTCCATGCGCCGCGCCAGTATTCTTTACGGCGTCACGATGGAAGAAAACGGCGTTAGTAAATTATTAAGCGTTAAGCTTGATGAAACCTTGGCTAATGCCAAAAGATAAATTATTGTTTATTTTTCGTTTATCTAAAATTTAAAGCCGGCTTGTTAAAATAAAATCACCTTAACTTCAGGTGATTTTATTTTTAATAATTTTATGGCGATTAAAATTTTAGCGGCCGCTATTATCGGCCTAGAAGCGTCAATTATCGAAGTCGAAGCTGATTCGGGCGGCGGCGATTTCGGACAGATAAGCATCGTTGGTTTACCGGACGCCTCCGTCTCGGAAGCGAAAGAGCGCGTTAAAAGCGCTCTAAGAAATTCCGGCTATGAATTCCCGCGGCGGAAAATAACAGTTAATCTCGCTCCCGCTAATATTAGAAAGCATGGCCCCGGTTATGATTTAGCAATCGCCATCAGCATTCTGGCTTTGAAAAACAATTTTAGCTGGGATTTTGAAAAATCTCTTTTAGCGGGCGAATTATCTTTAAGCGGCGAACTGAGACCGCTTAACGGTGTTTTAGCCATCGCTATCAAAATGAAAAAAGCCGGCTTAAAAGATTTATTTATTCCCCGCGGTAATATCCGAGAAGCGTCTTTAGTCGGCGGGTTAAATATTTTTCCGGTTGATAATTTAACCGAACTGGCTCGCCACTTTTCTGGCAAGGAACTCTTAAACCCTGTCTGTGAAAAATTAACTTTTCCGCCGTCTGTAAAAAATAATGATTTAAATGAATCTGATTTTGCTTTTATCAAGGGTCAAGAAAAAGCCAAGCGAGCTTTAGAAATCGCCATTGCTGGCGGCCACAATATTTTAATGGCCGGACCGCCTGGATCGGGTAAAACTTTATTAGCCCAAGCGGCCGCCGGCATACTGCCTGATTTATCCGAAGAAGAGACGTTAGAAATAACTAATATCTATAGTATCGCCGGTGAATTAAAGCCTGAAGCTCGTTTAATAACTGAACGCCCCTTTCGCATGCCGCATCATAGCGCTTCAAATACTGCTTTAGTCGGCGGCGGCTCGTGGCCTAGACCAGGGGAAATATCCTTAGCCCATCATGGTGTTTTATTTCTTGATGAATTTCCGGAATTTAGCCGCTTAGCTTTAGAAAACTTACGCCAACCGCTTGAAAACGGCCATATTACCATTAATCGCTCGGCCGGTTCCTTAAAATTTCCTTGCCGGTTTATTTTAATCGCCGCCATGAATCCCTGCCCTTGCGGTTATTATGGTGATAAAAAAGTCGCCTGCACCTGCCGAAGTAAACAAATCGCTGATTATCGCCGGAAAATTTCCGGCCCGATTATGGACAGAATCGATATCCATATTTCCGTTCCCCGCTTAGATTTTGATGCCCTGAGTAGTAATATCATCGGTGAAAATTCACAAATCGTAAAAGCCCGCTTAAGCGCCGCCAGACAGCGCCAATTAGAGCGTTTAAAAACGCCTGGGAAAATATTAAATAGCCGTTTATCAAGCCGTCTAATTGAAAAATATTGTTTTTTAGACGAAGAGTCAAAAAACATCCTAAAAGTAGCCTCTAGCCGCTTAAATTTATCATCGCGCTCCTATTTTAAAGTTTTAAAAGTCGCCAGAACTATCGCTGATTTATCCGGCCAAGATCATGTTTCCGTCGAGCATATCGCCGAAGCTCTCCAATACCGACCACAATTACTAGACAGTTGATTTTAAGTTGGAAAAGGTCTGGCTTTTTGCTATAATAAAAGAAATGATAACCACTAAAAATATGACTAAAAAAGCTATTACTTTATTTTTGCTCGCGACTTTTATCCTGGGCTCCGGTTTCGGCTGCAAGACGGGCGACAAAAAAACTCAAGAAGCTTTAAAGCCGGTTACTCTGACTTACTGGCGAGTCTTTGACGGCCCAGACGCTTTTTCAGAAATTATCCAAAAGTATAACGCTCTTCATCCTAATATTACTATTAACTACCGCAAGCTTCGTTATGAAGAATACGAAAGCGAGCTTTTAAATGCTTTAGCTGAAGACAGAGGGCCGGATATTTTTTCTATTCATAATACTTGGATGAAAAAATATGAATCAAAATTAGCCCCTCTGCCTAAAACTATTACCCTTGCCTACCAAGTTACCCAGGGAACGATTAAAAAAGAAGTTGTTCAGAAACTACAAACAACGAATAGCTTGACTACTAGAGAGCTGCGCGATAACTTCGTCGATGTAGTTAGCTCTGATGTTATCTTAAGCGACGGCCAGATTTACGGCTTGCCTCTCTCGGTTGATACTTTAGCAATGTATTATAATAAAGATTTATTTAATCAAGCCGGCATCAGTGATATCCCTAGCTACTGGAATAATGACTTTGTTCAAACTGTGAAAAAAATAACTCTCCAGAATGCCCAGAAAGAATTAGTCCAATCGGGCGTCGCTTTAGGCGGCGGCAAAAACATCAACCGCGCCAGCGACATATTATCAGTTTTAATGCTGCAGAGCGGAGCGACTATAATGAATGAGCGGGGACAAGTTCTCTTTAATGTTCCTAATAATAACGCCTATACCCCCGGGCTTGACGCCTTGCGTTTTTATGCCGATTTTTCCGACCCAGCAAAAGAATCATATTCTTGGAACAATACTCTGCCCAATTCTTTAGAGATGTTTATGAACGGTACCTTAGGAATCATGTTTAGCTATTCTTATGACTTGCCGACTATCAAGGCTCAAGCCCCAAAGCTTAATTTTTCCGTCGCTAAGCTCCCTCAAATCGAAGGCAATCCGCCGACCAATATTAATTTTGCTAATTATTGGATAGAGGTTGTTTCTAAAAAAAGCGCCTATACTAATGAGGCTTGGGACTTCGTCCAATTTATGACAAAAGCTGAGAACGTCCAAAGCTACTTAAACAAAAGCAAAAAGCCGACTGCTTTACGGGCCTTAGTTGCTGAACAAAAAAAGCATGAAGAAATCGGAGTCTTTGCTGATCAAGTGCTAACTGCTAAAAGCTGGTATCGCGGCAAAAATTCTTTGGCCGCTGAAGAAGCGATGATAGAGATGATTTCTGCGGCTAATTCCGTCCCGACTGATAAATTGAAGGATGTCGCTGGTATCGGGGCTGCTAAAATTCAACAAACGGTCTACTAATAATTATTTATATGAGAAAAAAAATCTTTGCTTTTAGCCTTTGTTTAATTATCTTTTTAGCAGTTCTAATCATCCCGACCATATCAAGCGCCCAAAGCTCAATCATTGCTTCTTCTAGCGAAAAATATGAATACGGGCAATACGGCCTTAATGACATGTTAAGTATAGCGACTTGGGCGGCCAAATGGATACTGGGAATAGTCGGCTCGCTAACTCTTTTAATGTTTGTCTATGGCGGCTTTATCTTATTAACTTCGGCTGGTAGTAATGAAAAGGTCGGAGAAGCAAAAAAAATAATTACCGCGGCGGTAATCGGTTTAATTATTGTTTTCAGTAGCGCCATGATAATTAGGTTTGTTTCTACTTCGCTCGGATTAAGTTGGTCCGGAGAAAAATTAGAAACGGCCTCTAGCCAAAATACAGGAGGAGTAATAAAAGCAACTGACTCAACTTGCGCAAATTATAAATTATCTAGCGGAGAAACAGCGGGATCATCAGGATTTAGTTGCGTTGAATCAAGCAGTGCTGGCTATTGTCTTAACGGGCTCTGCCCAAGTTATGGCAGCAGCATAAAATGCTGCGCGCCAAAATGTGAGACCAAGCATCCTGGATGGACATGTACTACCGATACCGACGGAAAAACTTGTGTCGATTATCTATGTAAAGGGGCGGGGAAATGTTGCAAAAAATAAATTATGGCGGCCTTTATTCCTAAAAAAATTATCAATGAGATAAGTTGTGGAGAGAAACTGCGAGCGGCTCGTCTGGCAAAAAACTGGGAATTAGCCGATATCGCTAAACATTTATCTATCAAAGAAGAATACTTAACTGCCCTTGAAGAGAACCGCTTTGAACGTTTGCCGGCGGGATTATACGGAAAAAATTTTATCAAGAAATATGCGCGCCTACTGCGGTTAGATTGTCGAGAACTCTTAACTGACTGGGAGAATCAACTAGGCAACGAAATTGACGACCCGTTCTCTCGAAAAATTATCAATCGCCGCCAATTTATCGTCTTCCCTAAATTAGTGAGAAATACTTTGATAATTTTAGCCGTCGCTGTTTGTTTTCTTTATCTGATTTTCTATTTCCGCAACATTATTCTGCCCCCGGAAATGACAATTCATTATCCAGAAACTAATTTGTCTTTAAACGCTACTAAGCTAACTATCTCCGGAACAACCGAGGCCGAAGCGGAAGTACGCATTAATGGCGAGATTGTTTTAAATAACGACCAGGGAAACTTTGAGCAGACTGTTAATTTAAAAAAGGGCCTAAATAATATTATTATCCGGGCGAAAAAAAAATATAGCCAAGAACAAATTATCACCCGCCAAATTTTAGTCGAATAATCTAAAAAATATGCCTACTATTAAAAATTCCTTCTTATTTGACATTGAGAAAATTATCGGTAAAATGAAAATATCCGAGGGCCAGGTAGTAGCCGAACTGGGTTGTGGCAACTTTGGCTTCTTTGTTTGGCCGCTAGCTAAATTCGCTGGCAGGCGTGGGACGGTCTATGCCGTCGATATCTTAAAAAATAGCCTAGATGAAATAAAGCGCAAGGCCTTAAAAGATAACTTTCCGCAAGTTAAACCTGTTTGGAGTAATTTAGAGATTTTTAAAGGAACAAAGATCGAAACTAATAGTTTAGACGCCGCCTTACTCATTAATGTCTTACATCAATCCGAAAAAAAAGCTGATATTTTAAGAGAGGCGCTAAGGATGTTAAAGCGCGGCGGACAACTGATGATTGTCGAGTGGGGAAATAGCGACTCGCCGCTCGGACCAGAACCAGCCAAACGCGTTCGTCTAGAATCCTTAAAACGCGCCGCTGAAAAATTAGGGCTTGATTTAAAAGAAGAATTTTTAGCCGGACCCTATCATTACGGAATTATTTTAATTAAATTATAAAACTATGCGACACCTTTTAGACTTGAACTACTGGTTCAATCTGCGCCCGGAAACGCTCAGTAGCGTCGGACAAGCCCTGTTTATTATTTTACTGGCCATCTTTTTAGTGACCATTATTGTAATCTTTATCGCCAAGAAAAAAATGGGGATATACCGAGGATTTTTTAAGAGAATATCTGACTTCTGTGTCGGCAACTTAATCATCGGCGGGACGCTCCTCTTTTTTAACTATGAGATTATCCCCTTCTTCTCGGCTCGTTTCTGGCTAGCGATTTGGGCCATCGTTATGATTGTCTGGAAATATTTTATTTTAAAGACGCTCAAGAAAATAAAGTTAGATAGAAACGATAAAGGAAAAGAAGACCAGTTTAAAAAATATCTTCCCTAAACATTTTTAAAATATTTTTAACAAAAAAACCTCTCGGCTCGAGAGGTTTTTATAAAAATATGAATTACCGAAAATCACTTGGCGCACGAGGAGAAAATTTAGTCAAAGCATATCTACTAAAAAATGGCCAAACTTTCATTACTCAAAACTACCGCTGCGGCCGGCAAGAAATCGACCTAATTTTTAAAGACGGCCCCTGGTTAGTTTTTATAGAAGTTAAAACCCGTCAAAAAACCGGGGTAGTCGAAACCGAGGGGACTCTAAAACCTAGACAAGCCCAGCAGCTCGGCCGTGCCCTAACGGCTTACTGTTTAAAAGTCGGACACAATCTGGAAAAGGCTCGGCTTGATTTAGTTATCGTATCTGTTGATAAGAAAAAAGTGACCGCTGACTTAGTTTTCTATAAAAATGTTTTATAATATTTATTTAATTTTTAAAATAAATTAATGCCGTGCCGTCCTCATAAATTTTTTCCCAATCCGCAGCGCTATTTAAATAATCGCGCAAATAATTATTGACTTTTAAATCCTCGTCACTAATCCTAAAAAATATTTTTTCCCATTTCTTGATATTTAAAGGCTTATCTTTGGCCGGTAAAAGCGCGAGACGGATGTCATATTGGGCAAACTTAGCCGCCTTATCAACGTCTTTCTTAAAAAACTCTTTATATTCCTCGATAAAGGTTTTCCCGGCGAAAGGCGCTTGAGGCAAACGTCCGTCAATAAATAATTGCCTTTCCGGATAGACCCAAATCAAATAGCCGCCCCAATTATAATCATTAAATATTTTATAATCATCATACTCTCTATTGTCGTGTAAAAATTTAACAGCCTGACAAGGAAACTGGCCGCAAAAACCTATAAATGGCTGCTTCTGATAAGGAACAGAAATGGCTAGGCTAATAATAGACAAGCTTAAACAAAGAACCAGTAAGCCTCTAATTTTTATGTTTGAACCGGCTTTTTTAATCGCTTCCCAATTAAATAGATTAACCAAAATATGAATAAAAAACGGGAAAGTTGCTGCTAGCGCTAAGGGGAAGTTGCGCTCAGACTTAAAAGCGAGAATTAAAAAAAGGATAAACAAAGAGAATTGCCACCAATTTAACTTGATCTCTTTGCGCCTTACTACTTCATATAGATATAGCAGCCAAGCCGCGCTCAAGAGTCCTAAATAAATTAGTTTTAGATATCCGATCGGAAAAGCGTAAAGCGGCAGCCATTCGGCAATTAAACCTAAATAAGCCGTATTTTTGTATTCACCTAAAAAAGCGTACAAGCTAGCTCCGTAAGGGTTAACAAGAGTTGCGCCTACGGCTAAAATTAAAAACCAAGAAGCGATTAGTAAATCTTTGCTTAATAATTTGCTCGACTCTAAATAACCGTTAATTTTTCTTATCCTGCTTAATAACTTTTGGGACAATTCAATTAATATCCAAAAAAATAAAATGCTCAGTCCAAATAAAAAACTGCCGTGTATATTAACCCAAACCAGAAAAAGCGGGATTAGCCAGACTAGTACTCGCTTGTCAGCCCGACTACGAAAATCATTAATAATTATTAATTCTAAAAATAGAAAAAGCACACTAAGCTCTTGCATTCTAACCCCAAAATGCGGCAAACAGGCGTAGAGTCCGAGTAGTTGGAAAATTGCTATAGGTAAACTCGCCGCCGCTCCGACTAACCGGCGCGTATAGATATTAAGAAAAATAAGAAATACAACAATTACTAAAGCAAATAAAATACTAAGGACTAAATAATTTAAATTAGTATAAATTTCAAAAGATAGCCAATCTATCAACCATTCATGATTAACCCAATCGCCAGAAAAAGTATAATTATAAAAGTTCTCGCGAGACACTTCTCCGGTCAAGGAGATATGCTCACCGGCTTTTAGATGCCAGCCTAAATCTGGGTCTAGATAAGAATAAGAATTCTTAAATAAAATAACAAAAACCAATAAATAGAAGAAAAACCAAATAATCCTGGAAAATTTTATTTTTTTACCGAATATTAACATAACTACTCCTAAAAACTAGTCTTATTATTATATTTTAACATGTTGTTTTTTATTTGTCTTGTTTTGAATTTTATGCTAAACTTATTAGTATAAAATGAATAAATCATTAATCTTAGAGAAGGGGGGTGAAATATGAAAAAAATATCAAAACACTTACTATCTTTAGCCATAGTTTCTTTATTGGTTTTACCAGTATTCGCCTTAAATGTTCACGCTCAAGATGACAACCCAATTACCAATGGCATAACAGCTGTCGAAAGTAAATTCAATGGCGTTTTAGGATCTACTAATACCGACCCCCGAGAAGTAATCGCTAGTATTATCAATATTGCCCTAGGATTTCTTGGGATAATCGCGGTAGGAATCGTTTTAATCGGCGGTTTTAAATGGATGACGGCGGCTGGAAACGAAGATAAAGTCGAAGAAGCTAAGAAAATTCTTGGCGCTGGCGTTATCGGTTTAGTTATCGTTTTATCCGCTTGGGCTCTAGCATCATACGTCATTAACACTATCCAAAACGAAATATAGCTCTACAAAATAAGTAGTCCTCATTATCTAATGGGGATTGCTATTTTGGGCTCTAAACAACTTTACTTATTTTGAGCCCAAAGTAGTGATTAATCTTATTTTTATGTTAAAAAAAATTGTTTTAACGGTTTTTTTAAGCTTCCTATTAGGCGGTCTTTTACTTGGTTTTTGTACAAATCCGGCTAGTGCTCAAGAAGAAAATTATGGCCTTAATGCTACCGCCGGCCAAATAGACGCTTTCAAAGAACAAGTAAATAATTCAACTCTTCCTGAAAATTTTATCCAAACTCGCGCCGGAGAAGTTATCGGCTTCGTACTCTCGCTGGTCGGTATTCTTTTTCTAGGCTTAATGATTTACGCTGGATTGCTCTGGATGACTGCTCAAGGCAATGAACAAAAGGTAGAAAAAGCTAAAGACTTATTAATTAATGCGGTAGTCGGTTTAATTATTGTCTTCGCCGCTTACGCTATAACTGCCTTTGTCGGTGAGTTTGTTAGTAAAGAGTTATTAGCTTCTAAATAGCAAAAACATTGACCTTCATGTCTAGACTTTCTATTCATTATTCAAAACTAACTTATTTAAAAAAGGCTTTTTTAGTTGGTTTTTGCTTACTCGGATTATCTTTATTGAGCTTAACGGCGTCGGCCTATGAATTTAAAAGTGACAGCGGACTCTCAACTACTGGGAAAGCAGCGGGATATAACGAAGGCGCAACGCCTGATCCGGCCGTAATAGCCGGACAAGTTGTTCAGGCAGTTTTAAGTGTTTTAGGGATAGTTTTTCTCGCTTTTATGATTTACGCCGGGATAACTTGGATGACTGCTCAGGGCGATGACCAAAAATCCATGAAAGCCAAAAGAGTCATTGAAGGCGCTATAACCGGCCTTATTATTGTTATCGCCGCTTACGCTATTTCCTACTTTATTATTGGTTATTTTGCCGCTACCGGGACAATAAAAAACTAGATAATATATGAAGTCTTTATCAAAAAAAATAATTACCGCTTTATTTTTCATATTTGTTATGTCCGCTTCTTCGGCTCTAGCTCAAGGAGGCATAGAGTCAGCTTTTGATAACGCAAAAACAGTCGCCAGCAGCTCTGGTTATGTCGAGCAATCGGTTAATACCTTAGCTGGGGATATTATTCGCCTGGCCTTAACAATTCTCGGGACTTTATTTGTAGTTTTTATAATTTATGCCGGATTTCTCTGGTTAACCGCTGCCGGCAACGAACAAAGAGTTGATAAGGCTAAAAAAATAATTTTTGAATCAACTATCGGCCTAATTATCGTTATCGCCGCCTACGCTATAACTTACTTTATTGTTTCCGCCTTCAAAGGGCAGATTAACCTTTAAATATTATGAAAAAACATTTTAAAACTGTATCATCCCTGCTAATAATGATAGTTATATTAGTTTTACCTTATTTTGTATTTGGACAGAGCGCTGGGACGGAAGACGGTATGCTAGGCAGATTAAATACCGTCGCTAAAACTGGCGGATATGTAACTGGTGGTGAGAGCGAGCTAGCTTATACAATTGGCTTAATCATTCAGGTTGTTCTCGGACTTTTAGGCGCCATCTTCATTATTCTTATGGTTTATGCCGGCTATACCTGGATGACAGCCGCTGGAAACGAACCAAAAATAGACAAAGCTAAAGACATGATACAAACGGCGATTATCGGCTTAGTTATAGTTTTATCATCTTGGGCAATTTGGACATTTATTTTCACTAATTTCATTAGTAAATAAAAGCCCATTTTTTAATACAGATATATATGAAAAAAATTATTAGCTTCTTAATTCTTCTCGGACTAGCGATTGTGATTATTCCTAGTGCTTCGGCTCAACTTATAGATGAAAAAACGCTAGGATACATGAATGATATTTCTGGGAGCGTCCAGGAAACCGCCGGTTTCGGAGATGCTTCGGTCGGCAGTATTATTGCCGCTATTATAAGAGCTATTCTCGGACTACTAGCCGCTATTTTTATGGTTCTAATGATTCTATCGGGCTTTAGATGGATGACGGCGGCTGGTAATGAAAGTCAGGTAGAAAAAGCTCAGGAAACGATTAAAGCGGCTTTAATCGGATTAATAGTTGTTCTAGCTGCCTACGCCATAACCTACTACGTGTTTACCTATCTTCCCTTCAGCGCTGGACAGGCCGGCAGCGAAACGGGCAGCGGGCTAATAACATCTGGCTCATAGGGGCCCACGAATAATTCAAATATAAATTTAAAAGGCGGTCTCAAAAGAGATCGCCTTTTTTAACTTTTTATCTTCCCCTGTCCCAAACAGCGTACCAATGCATTTGTTCTCCAAATACATCAGTCAACTCTGAGGATACCCTTAGGATGCTTTCTCCTTCCTTGCGGCCCCTCACATAAACGATGCAGAGATATTCTCCTGGCAACAGATACTTTGTAATTTGCTGCCCGGGAGCGACTATAGAAGAAATGGGGCGGGTTGATGTAACTTTGCCGGTTCTATCCAGTCGATAGACCTGAAACTGGACATTTTCCCAGCGAGAGAGATTGAGAAGCTTCCCCTCGTACCCCTTCACTGAGTCGGCCATTACCGGCTGGTTTTCCAGTCTTTTAAAATTTAACTCGGTATACTTGGCCTCGGTCGATTCAACCCTCTGCGTTCTCTGTGCGGCGACGTAATTAGTCACCCGGTGTCTCTGCAAATCAGTCAGCTTGCCACTAACTTCGGCATAGCTTGCTTTAGTTGAAGCACAAGAGCCCAAGACTCCGACAATAACCGCCAGGACCACAAAAATAAAATACTTTTTCATGATTATTCCCCGCCTTTACCCCGATTATTACTTAATTTATTAAGTTTTCATCGATCTCCGGCGAGGCTCCTTTTTAAAGTTAAACATATAATAATTACCAGTTTGGCTAATATTAGTAAAACTAGTAATTATTACATGCCAACTTCTTTGTCAAAGATCAATTTGTTAATAAATAATTATATCACAAATAAACTAAAAAGTCAAATCTTTTCCCCAGCCTCGGATTGACATTTAATTCTCCCTATGCTATAGTATTCAGTCGAGAAAATCCCTGCTAGATATTATCGATATGATAAGGTAGGGATTTTTTATTTGACGCCAACAGCCAAAAATTTATGAAAAAATTAATGCAACTCATTCGCGAGGAGATAGTTCCTCTCAGTAGACGGCAAAATATAGTCTTATTAACTATTATTGCCTGTATTTTTCAATTTGTTCTTTTCTACGCCCCGGCTTTAGCTGATCAAGCTGTTCAAGAAGCGAGCGCTCAGGCCATAGAGGAAGAAATGATAGTTGGCGGCGGACTAACTAAAGAATCGGCTATGGATTCTGAAGCCGCTAAACTAAGACCGACGAACGGAATAAATACTCCCGAGGCTATGGCAGCTGAAATAGAAATCACTCCGCTCATCGGGCCGGAAAATAAATCATTCGGGCCAGATGTTAAGCCAAGCGATCCTTACCGTGTCGTTCGAAGTAGTACGCATACTATGACGGCCTATAATTCCGAAGCTGCTCAAACTGATAGTACTCCTTGTATAACCGCTAATGGTTTCGATGTTTGCAAACATGGGATTGAAGATACTGTGGCGGCTAATTTTCTACCGATGGGAACGAAGATTAGAATTCCTGATTTATTCGGCGACCGCGTCTTTACCGTTCGCGACCGCATGAACAAGCGTTATTCGGACAGAGTTGATATTTGGATGATACATAAAACTGATGCTTTAAAATTTGGAGTTAGAAAAGCACGGATTGAAGTTTTAGAAGAAATAAAATAAGATAATTTTTAAGTTACATAAACAAAAACACCGTCAGCCTAGCGCTAACGGTGTTTTTGTTATCCGGAAATATACTAAACTCACGCTTTAAACAAATAGACCTAAAATACCGCGACTCCAGCGCAATTTCTTTTCCTTTTTAGAAATAGCCATAGTCGTGGAAATAACCGTATCAGGATTTAACGATAAGCTATCAATTCCGGCTTCGACTAAAAACTCAGCGAAATCCGGGAAATCGCTCGGCCCCTGGCCACAAATCCCAACTTTACGTTTATTTTTTTTAGCAACTTTAATTAAAGATTTAATTAGCTCTTTGACTGCTTCATTTTTTTCATTAGAGACACCTTCGACTTTTAAGCTTCCGCCTGAATCTCTGTCTATGCCTAAAGTCAGCTGAGTTAAATCATTAGAGCCAATCGAAAAACCATCAAAAATCTTACAGAATTTCTCCGCTAGAATTATGTTAGCCGGGATTTCTGCCATGACATAGATTTCTAAACCCTTTTCGCCGCGCTTTAAACCATTTTGTGCCATAATTTCCTGAACCTTTGTTCCTTCTTCAATGGTTCGACAAAATGGAACCATAACTTTTAAATTAGTTAGGCCCATTTTTTCCCTAACTTTTTTAATCGCTTTGCATTCTAATTTAAAAGCTGGTAAAAATTGCGACGAATAGTAGCGGGAAGCGCCGCGAAAACCAATCATGGGGTTAGATTCAATCGGCTCATATTCCTGTCCGCCAATTAAATTCGCGTATTCGTTAGTCTTGAAATCGCTTAAACGAACAATGACATCTTTCGGATAAAAAGCGGCCGCGATTCTCGCCATTCCTTGCGCTAACCGGTCGACAAAATATTCTGATTTATCTTGATAAGTAAAGGTTAGCTCGTCAATGGCTTTTTTAACGGCGGAGTTTTTTATTTTTTTATAGTTAACTAAAGCCAACGGATGAATTTTAATGTAGTTATTAATAATAAATTCCAGTCTGGCTAAACCGACCCCGCTATTTGGAACCATGGAGTTAGAGAAGGCCAACTCCGGCTCACCAATATTCATCATTATTTTGGTTTTGGTTTTACCCAAATCTTTAATGTTATTTTTTTCAATTCGATAAGGCAAGATTCCTTCATAAACAAAACCGTCTTCTCCGGAAGCGCAATCAATGGTTATTTTCTGATTTTTCTTTAATAGCGCTGACGCTTTTCCTGTCCCAACAACACACGGAATACCAAGCTCACGAGAAACAATCGCCGCATGGCAGGTTCGTCCGCCCTTATCGGTAACAATGGCCGCCGCAATTTTCATAATCGGCTCCCAATCTGGGTCAGTCATATCCGTAACTAGCACCTGACCAGGCTTAAACGAACTAATTTCCTTAACATCCATAATACGGTTAACCTGCCCAGCGCCAATCTTATTACCAACGCTCTGGCCCTGAATAATTAACTTTGATTTTTTCTCTAATTTATAAGTTTCTATCAGTTGCCAGTCTTTTTGACTTTGAACAGTTTCTGGTCTAGCCTGAGTAATAAACGACTCCCCAGTTCGACCATCAACAGCAAATTCAATATCCATGGGGCGCTTATAATGTTCTTCAATAATCATTCCCCATTTAGCCAGCTCAATAACCTGCTTATCATTTAAAGATGGTTTATACTGCTCACTAACGGGAATTTTAACGTCTTTAACAGGTTTTTTCCCTTTCTGATTATAGACCATTTTAATGTCCTTGCGGCCCAAAATTTTAGAAATTATTGCTCCGGTTGGCTTAAAAACATAGAATTCATCGGGGGTAACTTTCCCCTGAACAATATTTTCCCCCAAACCGAAGATGGAGTTAATTAAAACAGCATTAGAAAATCCCGATTCAGTATCAATAGTAAACATCACCCCGGAAGAACCTAAATCGGCGCGGACCATTTTCTGGACGCCGACTGACAGCGCGATGGAAAAGTGATCAAACTTCTTATCAACGCGATAAGAAATCGCTCGATTAGTGAATAAAGAAGCGATACATTTTTTAACGGCCAAGAGAATCGCTTTCTCGCCACTGACGTTTAAGAATGTTTCCTGCTGACCAGCGAAAGAAGCGTCAGGCAAGTCTTCAGCAGTTGCGCTAGAACGAACCGCAACGTCGACATTTTTCATTTTATATTTAGCCGATAATTTTTTGTAAGCCAACACTACTTCTCGAGAAAAATCGGCCGGCATTTTTGAACTAATAATCAGCTTTCTAATGGCGGCGCCGCGCTTCATTAAATCATTAACATTTTTAGTGTCCAGCCCTTTTAAAATTTCTTTAATTTTCTTCTTTAAGCCGGTTGATTCAAGAAAATAATTATAGGCTTCGGCAGTCGTGGCAAAACCATCGGGGATCCTTAAGCCCTTCTTAGTTAAATTAACATACATTTCTCCTAAAGAAGCATTCTTTCCGCCGACTTGGGGGACGTCTTTAATGCCTAATTCTGAAAAAAACTTAATGAATTTTAATTGGGACATAAAATAGTTAAAATTATAATTTTATGTTCTCATTATAACACAATCTTTACATTATTATAATAATCGTTTATGATATTGATGTTCGAAGAATACGCGGACGTGGCGAAATTGGTAGACGCACTTGGCTTAGGACCAAGCGGGGCAACTCTTGAGAGTTCGAGTCTCTCCGTCCGCACCCATAAAAAGCGATTGCTATTAAGTAACCGCTTTTTTGTAAAAACTTTCTTTCTTAACATTTCTCCGGACATTGCGGATG
Source organism: uncultured Gammaproteobacteria bacterium (assembly GCA_964587195.1). Lineage (GTDB taxonomy): Bacteria > Patescibacteriota > Patescibacteriia > Patescibacteriales > UBA12465 > UBA12465. Next base: position 47,809 of record CAZPKN010000001.1, read on the forward strand.
AGTTATAAAACTGCTAAAATTCAAGTATGATTACCTGGCTACATACCTTCTACCCACAAGCGATTATGTTAAATTTAGGGCCTATCACTATCTATTGGTATGGCCTCTTCATTGTTCTGGGAATAAGCGCCGCTTTATTGGTAACTCTAAAAATCGCCCGATATTACCAGCTAAACCGGGACATAGTTTTTGATATTTCTTTTTGGTTGATTATCAACGGCCTAATCGGCGCCCGTTTATACGAAGTTCTTTTAGAGTTCCCCTATTACCTTTCAAATCCTCTTAGTGTTTTCAAGGTTTGGGAAGGCGGACTAGCAATCCACGGCGCTATGCTGGCCGGGATATTAACCATTATTTATTTTGCTCGTAAAGAAAAAATTTCTTTCTGGACATTAAGCGCCTTGTTTGTTCCTGGTCTGGCGATTGGCCAAGCTATCGGCCGCTGGGGAAACTACTTTAACCAAGAACTATTCGGCAGGCCGACTAGACTTCCCTGGGGAATTCCGATTAACATTTTGAATCGCCCCGAAGCTTATAAGAGTTTTACATTCTTTCATCCAACTTTCTTATATGAAAGCCTAGGACTCATAATTATTTTTATCATCCTTTTAGCCTTAACCTTTATCTTGTTAAAAGATAAAAAAAATATTTCAAAAGAGCCGTTAATCATTACCTCAACTTATTTAATTCTGGCTTCCGTTTTGCGCTTTTCTTTAGAATACATAAAAGTTGATCAGACTCCGCTATTTTTTTCCTGGCGCTGGCCGCAATTTTTTAGCTTGATTATTATTTTATCTGCCATCCTATCATTAATTTTTAATTTCCATGCCAACAAAAAAAGATAAGGCCATTTCGTTAAAAAAGAAAGGCCCAAAAATAATAAAGCACTCTAATCTTCCTCTCCTATATGTTTTGGGGTTAGTGTTAGCGGTATCAGCTGCTTTACCTGCCTACGTTCAATCAAACTTCTTAAATAAATTTATCAGTTTAGGGACTTTAAGCTTATTCTTTATTATCGCCAACGCTTTAACCGTTCTATGCATTATCATCTTTCCGCGAGCCATAAAATCTCTCAGTAACTTTGTCACTACTAAAATAACCGTCGGTTTGTTCGGCGCATCTTTATTGTCTCTTTCTTTGGTCGATGGCCCGACATCGGCTCTTTGGGCTATTATATTTTTTACGATCGCCAGTAATCTTCTTTGGATAAACATGGACATTCTCGTTGAAACGTTTTCTAAAAACGCTTCAACCGGAACTATTCGCACCGTCTATTTCACCTTCATCAACCTAGGCTGGATCATTTCACCAACATTATCAAGTTGGTTGATTAATTTCAGCGGCTACCAATTAATTTTTGTAATAGCTGCTTTTCTAACCGTACCGGTTTTCTTTGTGCTGTCTCGCCAGAAGGACAATTTAAAAAAAGAGGCAAAATATCACCATGAAAAACTTAGGATTGTTTTAAAAAACACCTGGCGTAATAAGAACTTGCGAGGTATATTCTTCATCGCCCTTCTTCTGCAGATTTTCTATAATACCGCTGTTGTTTATCTCCCCATCTACCTCCATCAAAATTTAGGCATCGCCTGGAGTGAGCTCGGCTTAATCTTCTCTATCATGTTAATCCCCTTTTTAGTCTTTGAAATTCCCGCCGGGATAATCGCCGATAAATACTTAGGGGAAAAGGAATTTTTGTTCACTGGCTTCGCGATTTTAGTTATTTCTTTGTTATTATTTTTCTTCGTTAAAACGACCAATTTTTGGATTTGGGCCAGTATTTTATTCTTCAGCCGTATTGGCGCAGCCTTAATAGAAGCAATGCGCGAAAGCTATTTCTTTAAGTTAGTTGATGCTAAAGATATTAGCTATATTAATTTCTTTAGAGCGTCGGCTCCGCTTGGCTATGTAATCGGGCCGATTTTGGCAATTATAATCTTGACCTTCTTGCCTATTAATTATATTTTTATGAGCATTGCGATCCTAACCATGTCGGCCTTCTACTTTATCTATTCCCTCAAAGACACCAAATAGTCCAAGAGTTGACTTTAGGGACACTTTTTTATAGAATAATTATCAGTTACTAAAGATAGTTGAAGGGCTAATTATAATATTAATAGGCGGGGTAATCCCCGCTGAAGTGTGAAATTAATAGGCAGGCTTGCCTCGCTGAAGCGAAGCGAAAGCGGGTATCGTATAGTGGTTATTACCTAAGGTTTCCAACCTTATGAGAGGGGTCCGATTCCCCTTACCCGCTCAATTAAAAACAACATCCGACAGGGTGTTGTTTTTAATTGTATGGAATGAATGGGAATCGGACTGGTTGAAAGTGAGCGAGGACTGAGGTCGGAAGACCGAGGGACGAAGCGAACGTCGGACGGCTTGCCTTGAATGGCAAGCCGAACGCCAACCCCGGACAAGTGAACGAGGCGCTTTCCGGCGCCGAGTGAGCGCGGAACCTGCCTGCCGGCAGGCAGGTTCCCCTTACCCGCTCAATTAAAAACAACATCCGACAGGGTGTTGTTTTTAATTGTATGGAATGAATGGGAATCGGACTGGTTGAAAGTGAGCGAGGACTGAGGTCGGAAGACCGAGGGACGAAGCGAACGTCGGACGGCTTGCCTTGAATGGCAAGCCGAACGCCAACCCCGGACAAGTGAACGAGGCGCTTTCCGGCGCCGAGTGAGCGCGGAACCTGCCTGCCGGTAGGCAGCTATACTACCTTGTCTTTTTTTATTGCTTTCAATAAAAAAACCGCTAGCCCTAAAAAGATGATATGCAAAAAGAAGTCCGTTGGTGTTAAATTAAAAACAAATAACTCACCAAGCAATGAGATTATCCCCGCCCCAGAAATTATCAGCGCCCAAATAAGGGCAAGTGATAAAAAAATAATTAAGCTAAGATAAACTTGCTTAATATATTTATTAATAATCAATAATAATCCGGCGGAAATTTCGACCGCAACAATAAACCAAGATAAAACTGGCGGTAAGTCTAAATTAATTAATTCCTGCGATGCTGACGCTGGGAAAATAATTCTAAAGATTCCGGCGGATAAAAAAACTAGCGCCAGAAAATAGCGCCCAAAAAAGCTTGGAATATTAGTTTTTTCTTTAATAGCGCCCGAATTCATATTTAATCTTATTTTGTTTTATTTTCCGTCTAAAAATCGTGAACATTGCCATCCGTGTCCAGGACCAGGCGGTCGGCCACCAACCGTCTTTTTGCAAACGGCGTGAAGAATATAATAATTTTTCTGATTTAATCATGCGAAATTTCCCTTGCCTAGCCAGGCGATCGCAATAATCATAGTCTTCCGCTAATAAAACCTCAACATCAAAGCCATTAATGGCCTCATGGGCGGTTCGAAGCGCTAAAATCCCTGCTCCGACCGAAGCCGGGGAAAAATATTGACGGAAAAAACAGAATAAATTTGCTAAACCAGAAAAGATATTATAGGAGAAAGAATTAGGATTAAAAATAAAATAAAAACCAGCGCCGATTAATTTTCGTCTGGTAAATTCTGAGAAAGCTTTGCTTAAAAAATCTGGCTGTAAAACTGAATCCGCGTCCAGAAAAAGCAAAATCTCTCCCCGAGCGACTTTAGCGCCATTATTTCTTTGCCAAGACGGATGATGATGTTCTTTATCTTCAATAAATATACAGCCGTTATCTTCGGCTACTTGTTTCGTTTTATCAGAAGAGCCGCCGTCAGAAACAATGATTTCATAGTCATTAAAATCTTGCTTCTTTATGGACTCTAAAAGGCGTGGCAGAAATTTTTCCTCATTTAAAGTTGGTATAATTATTGAAACCATATTCTAGAAAATAGTCCGCGCTAATTCCCAATAACTCTTATCACCATACTTATACTGATAATACCACCACTCTACGCCCCAAAGATAACTTTTTTCAAAATCTATATTAATAGCATACTGCAAGTTGGCCTTGAACTGCTCTAGATTAAAAGATTTTCGAGCCTCTTTTTCTGGTAGATAAATCATATTCCCATTAGGAACCCAGGGCTCGGCTTGTAACTCAACGATATAGCGATTTTCTGGCTCAATTCCATTTATAAAAGCCTTAAGACGATAAAACCAGGCAGGGATGGGATAACGAATATATCCAGTCTGTTTTCCCCAGACAACTCGGTAAACAGTGCTGCCAAAGATATCAGCATACTTAGCCTCTTTATTCCAAAAACTTAATTCGCCAGTTGCCGAAACCATAATCGGCCGGCTGTCTTTTGATTTTACTAACGCTAATTCTTGCCGAAAAAAATTCTCATCACTAGGAGGACAGACTCCAAAAGCATCAAAAAACGGTTCGTTTTCAAGCTGCCAAATAATAATTGCCTGATTGTCTTGATAGTGTTCAACAACTGCCGCTAACATATTTAAAGCAGCCGCTTGAGTGGCCGCTAAGCTCTTTTTCCCGGCCCAATCAGGCGCATGGCACTCCGGCCAGCGCGGTAAACGCCAGCCGATATTAGCAACAAATTTAACACCGCGTTTTTCTCCTTCAGAAATAATATAATCATAATCAGAAAAATCATAAACGCCGCGTTCTTTCTCAATCTGATCCCAATAAATCGGTAAGCGGATTTCTTTAACCTGCAAATCGTCCAGAGCGGCTAAATAAACTTCGCGCCAATCAAGCCCTAGTTCTTCGGAAAACTTTGTTGAAAAAGTTATTCCAAAAAAATTTGGTTCATGCTTTAAATCCCGGCGTAAAGGAAAATTACTAGCGAACTTAAAAAAATAAATCAGCAGTAAAATGATTATTAAGATTAACCAAGGCCAGCATTTTTTCCATTGATATTTTTTATGCCAACAAAACATTGTCATATTAAGCTAAAATAAAATATAAACCAAGAGCGATTATTAAAACCGCGACTGATTTTTGTAAAAAAATCCGCCAAGAAAAAGTTTCTTTTAAGAGGCGCGGGGAAAGTAAAGCTAAGCCCGTACTTAATACTAATAAAAAAGCATACTGAACGCCTTGCAAGGCGTTTACTAAAGCGACGGAGCCGAGAGAAATCGCGTAATTTTGTAAAATAAACCCAGCCGAGCCGATAATTTGATTAATAACAACTAGTCCGCCCTTTTTAGTTTTCTTTTTCTTATTAAAAATTTGTAAAACATCTTCCCTGTCTTGGCGACGTATTAAAAATAATAGAACAAAAATAGCCGCCCCGAGCCGAGTCCAAATAAAAGCACTAGCAAAAGGCTGAGATGAATAGGCGTACTTAGTCAAAATAAAATAAGAAGCATAGGCAAAAGCGGAAACAGCCGCAAAAATTAAATAACCGCTTTTAACATCTTGAGTTAAGCGTAATTTTTTCATTAGTCTCGCTAAGAAACTTCTCTGCTGAGGAAGGAGGGCGACAACCGCAATGCCGATTAGTAAAGTAAAAATTCCTAACCATTCAGAAAAAGAAAATTGTTCTTTAAAAAACAGAATTGAAAAAATGATTGAGAAAACCGGTGTTAAACCGCCAATAAAAACTAAGGTTCGAGCAGCTTCGCCACGGCGCAAAGCTTCATATAAGGTCCAAAGGGCAATCGCAAAAATAAAGCCAGCCACAATATTAATCATGAGCCAATAAACTCCCGGCCACTCTAAAAACCAAGGAGCGGCTAAAAACAAAAGCCCGCCGAATAAGCAGACAACAAAAGCATAAGCCTTGCTACTCGGCAAGACATTATCAACTAAAAATTTATCGAATAAGTTTGCAACCGCTAAAAAGAAATACGCCGATAAAGCCGTTAATATCCAAGACATAAATATCTAAAAATAAATATTATTTTCCTGATTCCGAAATAATTTTCTCTATATTATAAGTTCCCATCGCCTCTCCATTTAAAAATCCGTCCATGGCGGCGCGCGCTAAGCGACCCGATGATAATAAATCAAATAACCATTCATCAACATATTTAGGGTCATAACTATCAATACCCGCGCCAGTACTAATTAACCATTGGCGATTAAAATCTTCCTGCGAGCCGACCGGTTCCGACATAATAATCGGCAAACCTAAAGAAGAATAAAAAGATAATTCAGACGGCTTAGTCCATAAAATATCCGTTTCATGCAAACAATCATTAAACATCTTAAAATATTCCGTTTTATCTTCAGCAAAAATTATACCGACCCCATTTCCCTCTTTTACGCCATGCCTCTCTAATTGATGGTGAAAATAATCTCTTACTTCAGGTCTAACCCCGGCTACCAAATTAAGTTTTATCTCACCATTTTTTATTTTCGGAACTAATTTATCTAAAATAAGGGCGCCAATTTCTTTTTGCGCTCCCGCACCGCCAACGGCAAACGTAATGGTTAAAATTCCAGGGGCTGACTGCTCATAATCTGGCAAATGTCGAGCTATTAAATCATGATAAGAATCATTGTATCTACTGTGTATATCTAAAGTCTTTAACCGTCTCGCCAAATCTGCTTTTAATATTTCTTGATGATGGCCGACATTTTCTTTCGGCAAAGGAAAGCCGGTCACAAAAAGATTTTCTGGTTTTACTCCATACATTAAAAATCTTTTTTTGACTCTTTCACTAGGTAAGAAAAATTTTATCCGACTATCTTTCGGATAAAACGGGCCCCAGGCTCGAGAAGCGTCCGCATCGCAAATAATTGAATAAACTTCTCCTGGAAAATTAAAGTATTCAGCCATATAAGCGGCCACAAAAAAAGTCGTCACGAGCGGCAAGTTATCAGCCGATAATTTATCGATTAAATCCTTCCCTAACCCCTTCTGTAAAGACTGACGATAAAATTTTTGTTGGATTATCATCTTGGATAAGTCCCGAAAAGGATAAAACGGATCTATTTCTTGAAGCTCGTCCATGGCCTTAAAAACCAATCCACCGACCAAGGGGATTTTTTTAAAGCGAGAAATCGCTTCATATGATTTGCGGCTGCTCAGCCAGTACTTCTTTTCCCAATCGGGAATACCAGGATAGTTATTAGTACTAATCGCTTCTCCGCCCGCTAAATCAAGTAGAGGATAGGCGGCGCGCTGATGGCCGTAGCCCATGTCAGCGACAACTAAATTAATTTTTTTATCAGCCATATACTATTATTATAGCAAAGATTAATAATCTCTGGCTATTGCGTCTTTACCGGCCTTAAGCTGTAAATATTGATAGGCGCTTAAAGCGGCAACCGTCGCTTGCCCGGTCGCAATCGTAATTTGCTTAAATTCGCCAGCGACAACATCTCCAGCGACGAAAAGGCCCGGTGTCTTAGTTTCCATTTTCTCGCCGGCGATAATTTGGTTACTACTATTTCTGTCAACAAAATCAGCAACTAAGTCAGTACTAGCGATACGGCCGACTTCGATAAAGACGCCGTCGACTGGGATTTCTCTAGTAGTGCCACTTTTGGTATCAAGAATTAAAACTTGTTCAACCTTATTTTCTCCAGAAATTTTTTTTAATTCTGAATTAAGAATTATCTCAATATTATCTTTTTCCTTAACTTCGGCAACTAAGGCATCGAAGGCTCTAAACTTATCATTGCGATGAATAAGATAAACTTGTTTAGCAATTTTTGATAAAACCTCAGCTGCATCAAGAGCCGAATTCCCGCCGCCGACTACAACTACGTCCTTATTCTTAAAAAATGGTCCGTCGCAATTAGCACAATAAGAAACTCCTCGGCCGCTCAGTTCCAACTCCCCATCAACCGCCAAGCGGCGCGGCGATAAACCCATGGAAACAATAACAGTTTTCGCCTCAAACTTATCTTTATTGGTATACAAAATAAAAGATCCATCGGATGCCGTCTCAATTTTTTTAACTTCATCGTTTTTAATTTCGACTCCAGCTTTAATAGCTTGATTATTCATTTTAGAAATCAATTCAAAAGCGCCGATATTTTCAAAGCCCGGATAGTTCTCAATTTCTCCTGCCCAAACTAACTGGCCACCCAATTCTTTCCCGATAACCATAACCTTCATTTCCCGACGAACCGCATAAAGACCAGCAGTTAAGCCAGCTGGACCAGAGCCAATAATTATTACATCATACATAATCTTTAAACAAAATTAATTTTATAAACTTAACAAGTATAATTATAAGGTTTTTGAGGGCGAAAAGCAAACAAAAATGTTATTATTTTTTAAAATTAATTTTTACGTTTTTTATTAAATTTTAGTGACAAAAGTCACGATTTATAACATTTTTTCCACAGCTTATCCAAAATCATTATTTAGCTAATATTAGATAATATAAAGATTTAAGTCCAGAATTACGTGGACTTATCCCTCTTCCCTGTTGATTACTTCGCTATTTTTGTGTTAATAAGAAAAAGATGAGCGCCAACTCATCTTTTTTAAACAGCTATTAAAAAATAATTAATCGATATTTTTATCCAAAAATTCTTTTAACTTGCCGAGATCTTTTGACTCATAATCATAAACGTAGCTTCTTATTCCTACTGATCGAGCGCTATTAACAGCGTCTATGTTATGTTCAAAATACAATACTTCGTCTGCGCCCAGACTATAAATATTTAAAAAAGTTTTAAAGTAATCAGAAGAGGTTTTTTCAGGATTATGTTTTAATGTAAATAACTCATACGGCAACTTATCCAAACCAAATAATTTAACCTGTTCATCGTTGGCATTAGTTAATACAATTTTTCTATTTGGATACCTCTCTAATAGATTGTACATTTCTTTAAAAATACCGCCTTCTTTAATTACAAAAGTATTAACAGCGTCAACTAAGATTGTTTTCATAATTTTATAACCTATTAGTATAGTTTATTTTATTAAAATGTTCCTCAAGGAACATTTTGGTTTTATTTAGCCATTTTTAATATAGAATCAAACACGACATGGAGTTCGTTTATTCCATCACTTCCTGAAAAATGCCCCTTATCTCCGTCAATAATTATTTCTGATCCCAGCCTCTCTCTAAAATCATCTTGATTATCCAATGGAACAGATTCATCGTTACTAGAAAAAATTGCAAAGCTTTTGATAAGCTTGTTTTTAATATTATCAAAATCAATAGGAGCCTCCAGCCATTCTTTATCAACCCCCGAAGAAATCTCTTCTTCTTCTAAATTAGTCAGTCTTTTAAAAAACCCCGCTACAAAAACTGCTCCGCCAATTTTTACTCCCTCGGGAAGCTTTTCAATAAATCGAGCAATCGCCTGACATCCTATGCTGTGGCCAACTAAATAAGTATCTTGATCGGGATTATTAATTATTTCTCGCAGAAAGGGAATCCATACATTAATTCTCGGCTCATCAGAATTTGGCATTTCTGGAACTTCTACCAAAAATCCATTTTTCTCTAATTCTGCTTTTAACCACGGAAACCATCCCTCAGACGGATATCCGCCCCAACCGTGAATAATAAAGACTTTTTTTGACATACTTTTTACTAAATAATACTTATACTATTACAATTATAGTATATTTTTGAGTTAAACGATAGCCGCCACTAATTGTTCCTTAAGGAACAATTGAACATTAGATTGCCGAATTTGTGATGATGCAAACAAATAAAAAAGGACATTATATCTCGCCTTCAACTTTATCTGCCTTTCGCGTCTCACTTCCAACTAGTTCAAGTCCTTTATTCCGAATCAAACAAAACAAAAGAGCCTCACGCAGGTGAGGCTCTTTTGTTTGTGGACCATAAGGGACTTGGTCACCGTCGCTAAGTCTCGCTCGCCCGCTCTAGGTGGGCTTCGCTCACTAAGCGCCCCGACCCGGCCTCGGCGGCGCACAAGCCCGCCTACCGGCAGGCAGGTGCGCATCGCCTCCGGCATTCAAGTCCCTTTTTGCGAATCAGACATAACAAAAGAAGCTCACGCAGGTGAGCTTCTTTTGTTTGTGGACCATAAGGGACTTGAACCCTTGACCTCTTCCATGCCATGGAAGCGCTCTAGCCAACTGAGCTAATGGCCCATATCTTAATTGTTCCTTGAGGAACAATTTAGCAAATCACTAATATTACCCTAGAATTATAGCAAAAAGGGAAGAGCTGTCAATAGTCAATAAGAATGGGGTTTTTTATAGTTATTTTATTTGATATTAGGTAAGATATTAACAAATTTAAAAATAAAAGAGCCCCGACTTATGTGTATGCGGGGCTAAAATATTTTTCTTTAGGATCATTGCTATAACAACAAAATTATATTTGCCGTTATAGCAGCATAAAAAATTATTACTGCCAATACTCTGGCTCTTGGCCTTTGGGCCCAGGCAGCGGCAGCAACAAAAGCCGCAGCACTAGCCGATATTACGGCAGTCATTGCCGCTAAAGTATCAGCTGCGAAGACTCCCATAAGAGAGCTCGCCACTAAAGCAGCGAAAGCTGCCATTGCTACGATGGCGGCAGCATCAGATTGGTTTTTTTTATAAAGCCAGCCTGACGCTAGCATACTTATCACTGCAGCCATGCTGCAGAATGCTGAAGCGGGCGCTCCTGTCGATAATATGATAGATTGCGCACTAACATAACCCGCAGCCCAAAAAGCTGCCAATAAAATAAAAATAATCTTTTTCATTTTTCTTTACCGCTCCTAACGGCTTTTTTAATTTAGTTAAACATAGAATAATTACTAGTTTGGCTAATATTAGTAAAACTAGTACTTATTCCATGCTAACCGTCTTGTCAAAGAACGCTATTATTTACATAACAAATAATTATATCATATTTATAGCTTAATGTCAATAGTTTTGCGCATCAAGAAAAAGCGTTGATTATAAAAAAACAACCAATCTACTAATAGGAAGATAATGGCTGTTTTCTAGTGTCCCCGCCGGGAGTCGAACCTGGATCTAGAACTTAGGAGGTTCTTGTTCTATCCATTGAACTACGAGGACGTTTTGACGTGTCTCCTTTATTCTACCTTAAGGAATCCATTATTTCAATCATCTTTTACTTAACTATTTTAACTTGTTTTTACTTTGACAATTGCCTCATCTTAACCTAAAATAACAGTATAAAATTAACTTAAATTTTATTACAACCATATGTTCAGCAAAGAAACTAGGCTGGAAAAATTCAAAGATGCCGAAACCATCATCGGGGCTTCCATTAAGGTCAAAGGAAATTTCCAGGGACAGGGTAACATTATTATCGAAGGAACCTTAGAGGGTTCGCTAAAAACTAATGCCAATCTTTTCATCGGAGAAAAAGCGAAAGTAATTGCCAACGTTGAAGCAAAAGATGCTATCGTCAATGGAGAACTACGCGGCAACCTGAAGACTAAAGGTTATTTAGCTTTAGGTGGAAGCGCTAAAATATTCGGCGACATCCAATATGGAGAATTATCTGTCGAAAGGGGCGCTTCTATCAACGGACAATTATTAGCTAACGGCGAGAACAACCACCGAGAAGCTAAGCGGGAAGAAAAGGCTGAAGAAGTCATCAAATAAAACGGAGCTTTTATGCACGTCTATATTTACGACGATTATTTGAATAAGTCCAAATATAACCGAGCTATTAACAAATTGGAAATTCGTCTAACCGATCTTGGCTTAAATGGAAAGATTATCAGACTAGGGGGAATAAAAAACATTCGAGGAACTATCCAGCATGAGATAAAATTAGGAGCGAAAACTATTGTCGCTGTCGGCAATAACCAAACTGTTAACAAAATCATCGGAGCGATTATTGATACGGAAATATATAGTGATTTTCAGAAAAAAACCTTATTAGGGCTTATTCCTATCGGCGATGACAATTCTATCGCCGCTTCTTTTGGAATAAAAAATGTTGATGAGGCCTGCAATATTTTACTAGCGAGAAGGATAGAAAAAATCGATCTCGGCCTGGTCGGGCAATATTATTTTCTCAATCATGCGTCCATCCAGAGCTTAGGCACTCAAATCGCGATTGATGATTATACTCTAGAAATAAGCGAGAGAGGGGAAGTTAAAATAATTAATCTTTTAAGCGATACTAAAGAAAAAATAAAATCGAATCCGCATGATGGAAAATTAGATGTCCTAATTAAAACGCGTAAAAAAGATGAGTCGATTATTACTGTGAAAAAATTAACGATTACTAATCCTCAAGAAAAACTAATAGTCGACGATGTCGTCGAAATTAATACTCCGGTTGAAGTTGGTATTATGAAAGATAAGGTAAGCGTGATTGTCGGTAAAAATCGCTTGTTTGAATAATCTCTCGCTTTAAAATATTTCTTGAAATTACTATTTTTCATTCTAATAAAAAAGACCGACTTAAACGGGTAGGCAAGAAAATTTCTTCTAGGCACCTTCGAGCACAATGCCGGAAAAATCCTAACAAGAAAATCCCCATGCTTGTCGTGCCTGACCCGTTTAAAGCGGTCTTTTATATTTACTGTCATTCTTAAACAACTGATTACTATATCATAAGTTATTACTGTTGTCAATAGTTTTATCCACAGATTAGTAACAAAGAGCACGGTCTATAAAACCTCGGATTCACCCGAGGTTTTATTGTTTAATATTAGGAAATTTTTATGAAAAGTGGTAATCTTTTCTAAAGCTTATCTTAATGAAGCCATCGCTACTTGTTTTAAACCTTAATAACTACCGGCAAAACCATTGGGCGCCTCTTAGTCGTTTTAAATAAGAATTGACCGATATCGTTCCTGATTTTATTTTTAATATAATCATCATCAGCGGCTGTCATCGGATTCTTATCTTTGACAATTGTTTTGACCTTAGCACGAGTTTTTTCAATTAAATCGCGGCTCTCTTTCATATAGATAAATCCGCGCGAAATAATATCGGGGTTGCCGATTATTGATCCGGTTTTAGAATCAATGGTCGCAATAATAACAATCATGCCGTCATCAGACATTAAACGTCTGTCGCGCAAAACAACTTCTGAGACATCGCCTACTCCAAGGCCATCAACCATCACATAGTCTGTATTGGCTTTTTCTTTAAGAACAAGCGGCTTTTGATTTTTTTGAAAACGGAGAATCTGTCCATTATCAAGAACAAAAACCTGTTCATCTTTAAAGCCTTGCCGAAGCGCTAATTTTTTAGCTTCAACCAACATATAATGATTGGCGTAAACTGGTAAAAAATAATCCGGCTTAACCTGGCTTAAAATATTTTTAATGTCCTCCGCATTAGCATGGCCGCCGGAATGGACATCCATGATACTGCTATGGATAACATGATCGCTTAAGCGGTATAGCTGATCTTTTATTTTTTGGATAGAGCGTTCGTTGCCGGGAATAATCGAAGAGGAAAAAACGACCGTATCTGACTTTTTAATATTAATATAACGATGATTGCCGTTAACTATTCTAGAAAAAACGGCGTTTGGTTCGCCCTGCGCGCCTGTACAAATGACGACAATCTTATTTTCTGGATAATCATGGACTTGTTCGACTGGGATAAGAGTATTCTTATGAGCGGCGATATAGCCTAATTCTTGGGCAATTTTAACATTAATCTTCATGCCGTATCCATCCAGGGCTACTTTTTTACCGATTTTTTCAGCATAAGCAATTAAACTAGAAACTCTTTCTAGCTGGGAAGCAAATGTGCCGATAATCACCCGTCCTTGAGCCTCTCTAATAATCATTTCTAAGTTCGCTAAAGTTGTTTTCGTTGAAACTCGTTCCTTAGAATAGGCGACTCCTAGACTTTCTAGCATCAAAATACGCGGCGCCGGCAGGGAAGCGAGGTGTTTGTAATCAACTACGCCAGACCCATTATCATCATATTCTATCATCCAGTCGCCAGGATGGATAACGGTTCCATGCGGAGTCTTAATAATTACGCCGACGGCATCAACAATAGAATGCTCGACTTGAAAAAAACTAATTTTAAACTTACCAAGCGCTATTTCTTGATTAAGGGAGTTTATCGTAATGGTTTTTAAATTCTTAGTTGTGCCTTTTTTATAATCTTCTTGTCGATGTTTAATCATCGCTAAAGTAAGCTTGCGTCCGACAATAGGCGGATTACCTAATTGCTCCAGTAATATCGGGGCTGCCCCGATATGATCAAGATGACCATGACTAAAAATAACCCCGCGGATATTTTTTTTCTTATTTTTTAAATAATCAACGTTAGGTACTATATAATCGACTCCCGGCATATCTTCATCGGCAAACTGCATCCCCATATCAAGAATGATTATATCGTCTTCATATTCAAAAATGGTGCAGTTGCGTCCGACCTCCTCTTGCCCGCCCAGAGGAATAATCCTTAAAGATGCTTCTGAAATATTTTTACCGCCGGAAAAAGATGGCTTAGAAACAGTTTTTACAGGAGCTAAATTTCTCTTATTAATAAACGTCGGCTTGTCTCCAAGCTTCGAACGATTAGAGGTCGAAAAATTTTTTTTACCGGTTTGATAGTTTTTTTTATCTCCCGAATAACGGTTATTCTGGCGGTTCACATTAACCGGGGATGATTTAATAATCGATGGACGCTTTCCGCCGCCGACTATCATATCGGAAGCTAAAAAAGCCTCCAGTCCGCGACTGGATGCCGGTACCGACCCTTGAGGGGCGGCTTTCTTTTGAGTGGCGTTGAAATTTTTTGTTCCAACAAACCTTTTCCGAGCATTATTCGGATTTGATTGCTTAACTAGCATAGTTTTTTATCCGCCAGCGTTTCGATATTTCCTAATATGCTAAGCAAAAGGCTAATAGGCGATAGGGCGGACTGATTTAATTTTATGAGTTTATCACCTGGAGATAGCTGAAAATAGCTAACTACCAGATTAATTTAGTTTTGGTTTTCAAGTACCAATCAGCGACAGTCGCAAAGCGATCCGATGGCTCTACAAGCGTGGTTGCCTGGAAACCATGAACCTTTTTACTTTGTACGTAAGTATAGGTAGGTGAATAAAGGAAAATGGCCGGTAAATTGCTAGCGATATTTTCCTGAAATTTTTTGTATTTTGTTATCCTCTCTGTCAGGTTGGCAGTCTCCCGCCCTTCAGTTAAAAGCGTGTCCGCTTCAGCATTGTTATAACTCGCGATATTTAAACCGCCCGCCTTGGCTTGGCTGGAATGCCAAAAAGCATAAACATCTGGATCAGCCCCAACTGCTTGACCATAAAAAATTATTTCAAAATCGCGACCCTTAACAACTTCCGCGGCTTTTTCACTAGCAATAATTTTTAATTCAACCGCGACGCCGATGCTTTCCCAATATTGTTTAATCTTTTCGGCAACAGCAACATTACGTCCTGAGTCAACAACAGTCAGGCTAGTAGAGGCTAATTTATTTTTAATATTATTAGCCGCTTCTTCCGGATTATAGCCATATCGGATTATCTCGTTGTTGTATGCATAATTATTTTTCAAGATAGGTCCGTCTTCTGAACGATAGGCCCCATCAAAAATATCTTTGATAAGCTGTTCTTTATCGATTGCCTGGGCTAAAGAAATTCGAGCGGTTTTGTCGCCGAGCGCCTTATCTTTTTCAAAATTAAAGAAGAGGCCAAAGACCTGCGGGCGAGCCAGCTCATGAAAAAAGAGCGAGTCCTTAGCAATTAATTCCTGCCTTTCATTAAGAGGCAAATAGCCCAATCCATCTATCTGGTTATCATTCAAAGCTTTAATGGCTTCTGTATAATTAACAAAGAATTTAAACTTAATATTTTTTATATAAGGCTTCTGGCTATAATATTCATCATTAACCGCTAAATTATATTCTTTAATTTCGCCATCTTTATTCTTAACTAAAGACTTAAATTTATACAAACCTGATCCAATTGGCTTAAGATTTAGCTCTGACAAAATAGCCGAACCAGGGACAACTTTTTCCCAAACGTTTTTTGGCAATATGCCAAAAGTTAAATTGCTCAAAAAAGGAGCATACGGAGAGCTTAGAGAAATTTTAAGAGTAAAGTCGTCGACTCTTTCTAGCTCGGCGCCACTAAAAATATTTTTTAAAGGGGAGCGGTATTCCTCATTCTTGATAGCGCTAATAGTAAAAATAACATCATCAATGGTTAAGCTCTCGCCATTATGCCATTTAACGCCTTCTTTTATTTTAAAAATATATTCCGTATTTCCATTAATAGAATATTCGGCAACCAAATCATTGACTAGTTCTCCTTCGCCGTTATAGCGGAATAAGCTCGAATAAATTAAACGACTTAAATCACTATCAATGTCCCGATTAACGGCATAAAGCGGGTTAATTGCCTTCGGATAAGCAATAACGCCTTCAATGTATTCCCCTCCTACGAGCGGGGAGTAGCTTAAATGCTTTTTAAAAAAAGCGACGCCCAAATAAGCAGCGTTAACAATAATGAGCAAAAGACAGATTTTGATTATTAAATATTCCCTAGGATTCAAGAAACGGTGTAAATGTTTAAGTTGCTGTCCGCTAGGAATCTTTTTAGGAGACAAATCATAAACTAGCTTTTGATCAACATTAATATGGTTAAAATTTTTTCTTTTAGAAAAATGTTTCCCAAATATGCCAAAAAACGACCAAAGATAATTGGTAATTTTTTTAAAAAAGTTTGTTTTGCGCTTGAATAAGTTCACAGATCTTTTAGTTGCCCTTGTTTTCGCTTAAGCTGCGAAAAAGACGCCTAAAGACAAGAGTATAAAGATAACGGCTAAAACAATAGTCGCTATAAAAAGTTTTTTCTCTAAGCCGCGTTTAGTCAGGTAGACTCCACCGGAGCCTCCAAATACTCCGCCTAGCCCGGCGCCGCGATTCTGCATCAAAATAGCCGCCATTAAAAGAATGGCGACGACAATTTGCGCGATTTTGATCCAAAATACCATATCTATTTATTAATCTTGGCGATTAAAGCGACCAACGCTTCCTTATCAGAAACAGCTAGTTCCGCTAAAATCTTACGATCGACTTCAATATTATTAATCTTCAAAAGATTAATGAAGCGAGAATAAGATAAGCCATGTTCTCTAACAAAAGCATTAATCTTAATTTGCCACAAAGCCCGCATCGTTCTTTTTTTCTTACGACGATCAATATAAGCATGTGCTCCGGCCTTAGTTCTGGCAGTCTTAGCTACTTTTATTAAATTCTTTCGTCCCCACTTATAACCTTTAACGGCTTTCAGCAGTTTTCGTCTCTTTTTTACATGGGTTGTCCCCCGTTTTACTCTAGGCATATGTTCAATTACGAATAATAATTAGTTATACGGCGTTAAGGTATGGATAGTCTTAGCTAAGGTTTTAGTAGCTGAAATATCCCGACGCTTTTTACGAGTAGCATTACCGGTATCGCGAGAATTAAAATGATCTTGCCCAGCCTTTCTTTGCATTATTTTACTAGTCGCCGTCTTTTTGAAACGTTTAACAGTTGCTTTATGAGTCTTAATTTTTGGCATAAATTTCCAGGTTAAAAAAACAGGCAAACACCTGAATTTAACGGTTTTTTACTTTTTATTTATCAATATCATAGTAAATCTTCCGCCTTGATTTGTCAAGGGCTGCTCGACTTCTATGGCTAAGTCTGGTTTTTCTTGTAACTTGGCAGAAAAATTCTTAACTATTTCCGCTGCTTTAGCTGGATATTGGCGTTCACGGCCGCGTAAAATGAGCTCAACCTTGATTTTATTATCCTTAGCTAAAAACTTTTCGGCCTGAGCGATGCGCATTTCTAAATCATGTTCGCTGATTCTAAAGGTTAGACGAATATTTTTCGTCTCTATCTTTTTCTGCTGCATCTTCTGCTTATGGGCTAGTTTTTCGCGTTCATATTTCAACTGCCCTAAATTAACAATTTTAGTAACCGGTGGATTTGCCTTTGGATTAACTTCGACTAAATCTAAGTCGGCCTCTTTAGCCTTACTAATTGCGTCTTCAAGAGACATAACTCCTAAAGCATCATTGTTTTCGTCAATCACAAAAACCTCATCGGCTTCTATATGATGATTGGCCTTAAAAGTCGGCTCTTCTTTTTTCTTTTCTATCCGGTGAAATTTAATGCGCATTGCTTTATTGATTATTTACCAATTTATTTTAATTTTTCTAAATATGTTTGTGCCTGGCCATTTATCGCCGCCCTTTTTAACTTCGAGCTTCTTTTCTGGCGCTGTTTTTTTCTCGACAGTAAATTTTGCCGTCTTGCTAGGCGCTGCTTTAACTTCTGACTGAGCAACTTTCTCACCGCGCCAGCGATTTTTAGGGGCATTTTTAATAACCGTCATTAGTTCATTAACTAGCTCAGCTGAACCATCTGGGCCATAAGCAATTTTGCCAAAACTTTCATTAAAAGACTGTTCAATTTTCTTTTCTTCTTTATCTACAGGGAGGTTGCTATTTAAAATAGCCTTGTACTCAACAATAAAGCTTTGTAGGCGATTTAAAATATTTTCTTTTTCGTGATCGTTTCTGCTTCTGTCGACTGTTTTTAACAGCTTATCGATAATATTGAAAAATCCACAATCTCTTAATTCTTCAATCTCCTCGATTTCCGCCATTTCTGCCGCCAGTCTTTCATCAATATGCTCAATGATTTTGTCCTCTCCGGCACCATCATCAGAAACATCCTCGGCTGCCACAAAAGGTTTCTTACCTGACTCGTAACTTTCTTCGGCTTCAGGATAATTATATCTATTTTCAGGATGAACCGGGTCTTGCGCTTGCGCCCTGGTTATATCATTCACATCCGAGAAGCTTTCTGTATTATTGAAGTCATGCTCCTTCTTTTCCTTTTTTTCGGAAAGATCTTCTGACCTCTTACCAGGATAACTATTTTTGCCAATGATGTTTTCCGGATTAAAACGCATACGTTTAAATTGAGATTTATTATAACTCATTTATAGCTTAAAATAGCCCTAAAGTCAAATAAAAAAGACCTTAATAAAAAGTTAATAACTTAATACTTGACAAGCTTTTTTTATTAGTATAAAATGAGCATATTAAAAATAACAACAGAATTATTGAATAAAAACAAGATATTTTAATATCTCTGTTTTTTTCTGTCTCTGTTGAGGACTTTAAAAAGAGAATAACAAACAATCATGGTGATGGTTTAATTTTGATGCTAATCGGCATCAATTCAAAACAAAAATTTTTATCCGTTTTAAAAACGGAATCTTATATCAATAGAAGCTTCGGCTTCTATCGAGTCAATCAAATTTTAGAGAGTTTGATCCTGGCTCAGGATGAACGCTGGCGGCGTGTCTAAGGCATGCAAGTCGAATGTGGTAGCAATACTGCATGGCAAACGGGAGAGTAACACATTGGCAATCTACCCCTAAGACGAGGATAACCTTGCGAAAGTGAGGATAATACTCGATAGTATCAATAAGCCCAAGCTTATTGATTAAAGCTCCGGCGCTTAGGGAGGAGCCTATGGCCTATCAGCTTGTTGGTGAGGTAACGGCCCACCAAGGCTACGACGGGTATGGGGTGCGAGAGCATGACCCCACTCACTGGGACTGAGACACTGCCCAGACTCCTACGGGAGGCTGCAGTCAAGAATCTTCCTCAATGG
>CAZPKN010000002.1:0-64968 GCA_964587195.1 uncultured Gammaproteobacteria bacterium
TCAACGGGATGCTTTTCACCTTTCCCTCACGGTACTTGTTCACTATCGATCATAAGAAGTATTTAGTCTTAGGTCATAGTCGACCTGGCTTCAGACGGAATTTCACGAGTTCCGCCCTACTTAAGAACACTAGCTACGAAGAGACAATTCTTTTCACTTACCGGGCTATCACCGTCTCTGGCTGAGCTTTCCAGCTCATTCAATTAAAAATTATCTTTTTTGACTCCGCCCCGCTGATCTGGCAGCAGGCGCTAGGTCTTGCAACACCGATAAAACATGTGGTTCCAGAACCTTCCGTAATCCTCGTAGTAAACTATTCGAATTACTCAGTTATGTCGGTTTAGACTCCTCCCCGTTCGCTCGCCACTACTTAGGGAATGATTGTTATTTTCTTTTCCTCCAGCTACTAAGATGTTTCAGTTCGCCGGGTGTTCCAGCCCACCTAAAAGGTTGGGCTTCCTCTTTCTTCAAAAGAGGGGGTTTCCCCATTCGGACATCTGCGGGTCAAAGGTTGCTTGCCACCTCACCGCAGCTTATCGCAGGCTGCTACGTCCTTCATCGTCTTCTTATGTCAAGGCATCCA
Organism: uncultured Gammaproteobacteria bacterium; assembly: GCA_964587195.1. GTDB lineage: Bacteria > Patescibacteriota > Patescibacteriia > Patescibacteriales > UBA12465 > UBA12465. The sequence goes on from CAZPKN010000002.1 coordinate 584, forward strand.
CCATACACTCTTAACGAGATTTTCCCACGCTCTTATTTTAAAGCTACAAAGAGCGTGCTTCAATGTCTTATTACAGCTTCTTAGTTCCGGACGAAAAATCGGAACCAAGGAACAAGACATTGGATTTACTTTTATATTTTTGATGTCTTTACTCTAACGTTAGTTGTTAATGGACTCAGGGCGCAAAAAAACCGCTAGCGGCGGTTCTAAATAATCGCAAAATAGCGCATTTATCTAGAATCGCTTTTTAACATAGTTTAATAACTGTGTGCTCATAATATTGACGGCTTTTAAAGCCCTGTTTTAACTGTTAGTAATTATAGCGTTTTTAAAAATAATGTCAAGGGGGAGAATAAAAACAAAAAATACTAGAAATTACTAGTATTTTTAGGCAAAAAATCTATTAATAATAATCTTTTCAACAGCTTTATTAACAGGTCGCTGAAAGGCCCGCTTTACTCATCTAAAAAATCTGGATCATCCATGTGGCGCTGAGCATCGTCATGTTCAATTTCTCCAGCGTTATACAACTCTTTAATATGGCGATCAATAGTGATCATTCCAAATGAGGAGCCGGTTTCCATGGCACTTTTAATCTGCTCTATTTTTCCCTCCCTGATTAGATTAGCAACGGCACTGTTGTTAATTAATATTTCACGAGCAGCAATCCTACCTCCCGAACGACGCGGCAGTAGGCGTTGAGAAATAACCGCCGACAAAGCTGAAGAGAGCTGAGATTTTATCTGCCCCTGCTGATGAGGAGGAAAACTATCAATAATTCTATCAATTGTTTGAGCGGCGCTACGAGTATGAAGAGTTGCTAAAACTAAATGTCCGGTTTCTGCCAAAGTAACTGCTGTGGCGATAGTTTCCGGATCACGCATTTCTCCTAACATAATAACATTAGGATCTTGTCTTAGAACATGTTTTAAACCGGATGCGAAACTAAGCATGTCTGTTCCTAACTGACGCTGAGAAATAATGCTTTTATTAGATTTAAAAATATATTCAATTGGATCTTCTAGCGTAATTATATTTCTAACATGGTTGTCATTAATATAATTAATCATAGCTGCTAAGCTGGTCGACTTTCCACAACCGGTTGGCCCAGTAATTAAAACAAATCCCTGCGGCAAATCTAACAATTGGCGAACTAGGGGCGGAAATCCAATATCATCCAGAGTGGGCTTAGACTCATCAATAATTCTAGCCACTATCATTACTTGATTTTTTTCATAAGCGCAATTGACGCGATAGCGATAAGAGTCGACTTGATAACCTAAATCTAAATCGCGTTTGTCAATAAAACGATTTTTTTGTTCTTTGGTTAATAAATCATTTAGAAATCCGTCCAAATCACTATTGGTTAATTCTGAAAAGCCATCTAATCCTATCTGACTAGCTTCGGTTAAAACTCCGTTAATACGAAAAATTGGCATATGCCCCACTAGCAAATGGACATCGGAAGCCATTTTCTCAGCAGCTAATTTAAAAATAGTATTTATATCCATAAAATTACCAATTCATTTTTTGTAAACCATTGGCGGCGGCCTCAACTTGAGCTTCCTGTTTTGAAGAACCTTGACCGGTAGTGATTAATTCTTCTCCTAGATAGAGTCCGACTGTAAAAATCTTAGCATGATCGGGGCCGGTTTCATCCAGAATGTCATAATGAGGAGTAACTCCTCTCTCTTCTTGCGCCTTCTCTTGAAAATGTGATTTAGGATCAAGATAGGCTTGATTTTTTAAAATATTATCCAGTTTAGAAACAACATTTTTTAAAATAAATTCCTTAGCGACTTCCATTCCTTGATCTAAATACAAGGCGCCAATAATTGCCTCGACCGCATCGGCTAAAATAAACTGCCGCGATTTTTTATTCTTATCGCGCGCCTCTCCTTTTGATAGATATAAATAGTCTTCAATCCCTAATTCGGCCGCTACTTCATAAAGCATTTTAGCGTTAACCAATGAGGCTCGCCAGTTAGTTAGATCTCCTTCGGGAGTTTCTTGAAAATTAACATACAAAAATTCCGTTACCACTATTTCTAAGACTGCGTCGCCTAAAAATTCTAATCTCTCATTGTGTCCTAATTTAAAATCCGGATGTTCATTCAAATAGGAGCGGTGGACGAGCGCCTGCTTTATTAAGCTTTCGTCATTAAAAGTAAAACCGATTTTTTTCTGTAATTTTATTAAATCATTAGTGGTCATAATTGTGATAAACAAAGGGCGCCGGTAATAAGAGCGCCTCTTTCGATTATTCTTGTTCAGTTTTCTCTTCTTCGAGACTCTCAGCGCTTTCTTCAGCAGTCGCTTTTTCTTTTTCTAAAGATGCCTTGAGCGCCTCAACCTCTTCTTTATTATCTCGCTTCTGAATTTCCGGCTCGTCATTATATAAAGATCCTAAAACTCCATTAACAAACTTGCCGGAGGCGTCCCCGCCAAAGCTTTTAGCAATCTCAATCGCCTCGTTGATAACAACGCGAGGAGGAACTTCTGTATAAAGAAGCTCATAAAGCCCGAGGCGCAGAATATTGCGATCTACGGCGGTTATCTGATCAAGCGGCCATTCAGTCGCATATTTAACAATGTATTTATCTATCTCTGAATAAGTTTTTGCTACGCCCTTAACTAAGTCGGAGACAAACCCGCCATCATCAAAATTAGGAGCGAAATTAGAAAAGTTATCAGCGATGAGGCTGTTTAGATTGTCATCTTTTTTGCCATTAAAATCCCAGGCGAACAAAGTTTGCAAGGCGATCGTCCGGGACAAGTGCCGGTTAGACATAAAGATTATTTTTTAGCCGCTTTAGTTTTCGGAGCGGCTTTAGTCTTTAAAACTTCGCGACCCTTATAAGTCCCGCAAAAAGTACAAACAGTATGCGGCTTGCGCATCTTCCCACACTTTGAACACTTGGTTAGAGTCGTCTTTTTAAGAGCTAAATGGGCGCGGCCTTTATGGGTAGCGGAATGAGTTTTTTGTTTCTTTGGATTAGCCATAGAATTATTAATTAATATTTACTTTTTTAGTATAACTTAAAAGCGTTATTAGTCAAACAGACCGTTAGGCGACAATCGGCTTTGGTCCGACAATAAGTTCAAACTCATCTTTCTCTATCGTTTCTTTTGCCAGTAGTGCCTCCACAATTTTTTCTAAGACAGCTTGATGCTTCTCAATAATAGCGACCGCTTTATTTTCGCCCTGTTTAATAAAGCTGCTTATTTCTTCGTCAATTCTTTCAGCAGTTCTTTCACTATAATTTCTCTGTTCATGAATTTCCCGGCCCAGGAAAATCATCTCTTCTTTTTCGCCATAAGTGCGCGGACCAAGATTATCGCTCATGCCATAATCAGTAACCAGACTGCGCGCTAAAGCGGTTGCTCGGCGCAAATCAGAAGTTGCCCCCGTCGTTACTTCGCCGAAGATTTTCTTTTCAATTAAATGTCCGGCTAAAAGAACCGCTATTTCGGAAATAAATTCCGAACGGGAATGCATGTGTTTATCTTCAGAGGGCGCTTTTAAAGTATAGCCGCCGGCGCTACCCCGAGAAATAATAGAGACTTTATGGACCGGATCGGCGTCCGGAAGAAAGTGAGAAACCAGAGCGTGGCCAGCTTCATGGTACGCCGTAATCTTTTTTTCCTTATCGTTAATAACTCGGCTTTTTCTTTCCGGACCGATCATGACTTTTTCAATCGCTTCAAATAAATGCTCATTAACGATTTCTTTTTTGTTTTCTCGCGCTGCTAAAATTGCCGCTTCATTTAAAATATTAGCCAGATCAGCGCCCGAAAAACCAGCCGTGCGAGCGGCAATCTTTTTTAAGTCAACATTCTTGGCTAAAGGCTTCTTGCGGGCATGGACTGATAGAATATCCTCTCTGTCTTTTAAGTCGGGCAAATCTATCATGACTCGCCTATCAAAACGTCCGGGACGAAGCAAGGCGGGATCTAAAACATCCGGTCTATTAGTCGCCGCAATAACGATAATATTTTGAGTTGGCTCAAAACCGTCCATCTCGACTAGAATTTGATTAAGCGTCTGCTCACGCTCGTCGTGGCTGCCGCCTAAACCAGCGCCGCGGCGACGACCGACCGCATCAATTTCGTCAATAAATATAATACACGGCGCTACTTTCTTTGCTTTTTCAAATAAAGAGCGGACGCGCGAAGCACCAACTCCAACAAACATTTCGACAAATTCTGAACCGGACATATGGAGGAAAGGAACCTTTGCTTCTCCGGCGACTGAACGAGCTAGCAAGGTTTTGCCGGTTCCTGGCGCTCCTAATAATAGAACACCACGCGGAATCTTTGCTCCGAGCTCATGGAATTTTTTTGGAAATTTTAAAAACTCCACTATTTCCTGTAATTCCTCTTTAGCCTCTTTCGCGCCAGCAACGTCCTTAAAAGTCGTCCGGTTATTAGCATCGGCTTTAAAATCCTTAGCGCTTGATTGGCCGAAGCTAATCGCTCGATTATTAGCGCCTTGGACACCGCGCATCATAAAGAAGATAAAAAACCCGATGATCAGGAAAGGAAACAAGAAAGGAGCAACGTTAACCAAGAAATAAGCCCAAGAGCTTTCTTGCTTGACTATTGTTTTAACCGCCAAAACTTTCTCGGTATCAACTTGATAGTTTCTGATTAAGTCCGATAAAGACTCCCCCGACTCTTTTAAAACAATTATTTGCGAACTGTCTCTAAGGGAAATGTTTAGCTTATTACCATCTATTACAATCTCTGAAACTTGATCATTGTTAATATGGCTAATAAGTTCCTCTATCCCGACTATCTGGCTTTTCTTCCCGCTATCAGTCAGGGCGCTAAAAACAGCGGCAATCAGCAGAAAAATGACAAAAAAAACCAGAAAATTTTGAATTAATTTTTTCATTATATTAAGATTAATTTTTATATTCGAGTACTTTTATTATAGATTATAAAAACAGTTTAGGCAATTAAGCCAAAACGCAGAAAAGCGCCCGAATTAGACGGGCGCTTTTCATTTTTCAGTAAAATTAAGAGTTTATTTTTTTTCTGCCTTAACCTTCTTTTCTTTCTTATCTTTTTTTACTTCTTCTGCGGCAGCCTCATCAACTGTCTCCTCGGAATCAGCTGATTTTTTAGTCTTAGTCGCTTTTTTTGGCTTTTCTTCGCCATCTTCAACTGATTTTGCTTTAGCGTCTCCGGCTAGTTTTAGGCCTAGGCGATGTTCAGACGGAGAAATACTAACGATTTCGAAATCTCTAATTTCATCAGCTTTATACAAATCAGAAATCTTATCTTTAGCGGCGATGTTAAGCAGACTGATATGGGCTAAACCATGAATTTCTTCATCGAGCTTAACAAATAGACCAAACGGATTAACTTTCAAAATAGTGCCGGCAACAGTCTGTCCAACTTGATATTTAGAGCTGGCCTCTAGCCATGGATCGACTAAGAGTTTTTTAGCGCTTAAGAAAACCTTAGCGCCATCGATAGAAATTATTTCCGCCTTGATGCTATCGCCAACCTTATACATCTCGCTTGGGGAATCGATTCTTTGCCAAGCTAGCTCGGAAATATGAATTAAACCTTCGATATCTTCGCCAAAAGTTACAAAAACTCCAAAATTAGTAATGGCGGTAATCTTCCCATCAACTTGCGAGCCAATTTTGTATTTATCAAGAGCTGGTTTTTGACGCTTGTTCCAAACATCTTTCTCGCTGAAAATGATTTTGCCATCTTCTTCGCTTAAAGTAATAACGGCCACTTCAAATTCTTGTCCAACAAAAGATTTTAATTTTTCTAAAATTTTACTCTTATCGCCGCCGGAAATACGCGGATAATTTTCTGGAGCTAACTGAGAAACCGGCAAGAAGCCGTCGATTTGGCAATAACGGCTCAGTAAGCCACCCTTATTAGCGTCAGCAATTTTAACTTTAACCGTTGTTTTATCTTTATAAGCTTGGCGTAATTTAATCCAGGCTTTTTCTTGGCCGACTAAGCGGAAAGATAATTCTAATTGGCCTTTTTCATTTTCAACATCAATCACGGCCGCCTCGATTTCATCGCCCGGTTTTAAAGAAGCGAATTCTTCAACCTCATTATAAAGTTCCGGGCCACGAACGATACCCATAGAAATACCATTGATATCCAGCATGACCTCAGACTTTGAGGCGCTAATGACCTTGCCTTTAACAATGTCGCCGATTTGCGGGACTTGAGTCTGGTCTTTATCGAGTAATTTAGCGAACTCACTAGAGTCCAAGTTTTTTTGATCTTCCATATATTTTTTCCCTAATATTAGGGGACAAACTTTCTCTAAGAAATAAAAAAAGCTTGCTTAACAAGGTCTTGCGACCAAGTCTTCCGGCCACCTCAGCTTTTAAAAGCCTTAAAATCCGAAAGTTTTCTAAAGGTGAATATTTAATTGACTGTGTATATTATACATCAAGACTTGTCTTCTGTCAATGATAACTAAAAGCATTTTAATGATTAAGATTAAGCATCTCCTCGATTAAACTCCTATCATTCATTAAACGCGGAATTTTATTTTGTCCGCCTAATTTATTTTTTGAAGCTAACCAATCACGGAATAAGCCTGGCCTTGCTTTCACTAATTTTAATCTCCCTAAAGTTATGTCCTTATACCGCTTTGCTTCATAATCTGAATTAACTTTTTGCAGTTCTTTATCTAAAATATCGGCGAACTGCTCTAAATCACTAGGTTCATGAGTAAACTCGATTAGCCATTCATGGCAGCCTTTAACATTCTCTTCGGTGAAGACTGGAGCAGCGCTATACTCCTGAACGGCAACACCTGTAATAGCACAAGCACTCGCTAAAGCCCGATTAGCATTATCAACCATTAGCTCTTCGCCAAAAACATTGATAAAACTTTTAGTCCGACCGCTGATAATAAAGCGATATGGTTTTAAATTAGTAAACTTAATTGTATCACCGATAATATAGCGCCACAGCCCACCGCTAGTTGAAATAACAATCGCATAATTACGATTTAATTCAACTTCGCCTATCGAATAAGCTTTAGGATTAGGGCCATCCAATTCTTCTAGAGGAACAAACTCATAAAAAATTTCGTAATCAAGCATAAGCAGCATATCATCTCTATCTTTTTCATCGCCAACACCGAAAAATCCTTCCGCCGAACCATAGGTTTCTAAATATCTCATCTTCTCCCCACAAATTTTTTTGTATTGTTCGCGATAAGGGCCGATAGCCACGCCGCCATAAATCAACATTTCCAAATTTGGCCATAGATCGGTAATCTTTTTACCGGTTTCACTTTCCATTTTTCGAAGCAAAACTAAAACCCAGGCCGGAACACCGGCTAAACCGACCACGTTTTTATTTTTTGTATCATCCGTAATAGCTTTTAATTTGCTTTCCCATTCTGCCATGAGAGCAATATCCCTTTTTGGAACACGCATTAACTGTATCCAGGCAGGTAGATTGGCCATAATAATTGCCGAGACGTCGCCACAGATATTATTAAAATTTAATTCATCAGAACGCATTGAGCCCCCTAAACTAAGGATCTTACCGGTAAACAATCGGGAATCGGGATAATTTTTAAAATAGGCCGCAAAAGCGTCTTTACCGGCCGCATAATGACAACGCTCCAGCGAGTGCCTAGTAACGGGAATAAATTTGCTTTTATCGCTAGTCGTGCCGGAGGATTTAGAAAACATTTTTATTTTTCCTGGCCAAATAATATTCTTTTCGCCAAGGCGCGATCTGGTTATCCAATCTTTAAAATCATCGTAGTTAAATAAAGGGACCTGTTCTTTAAAAATTTGATAAGCCTGAGAAAAATCTTTTTCCTGAGTAATGCGTTCAAAATTATAAGTACTGCCAAAGGTAGTCTTTTTAGCTGTTTTTAAAAGATAAAAAAAGTTTTTTGCCTGAACACCAGTCGGATTTTTTTTAAAAGTCTCTATTCTAAGCAGGCGGCTCTTAAATATTCTAATCATTAAAAGATTAATCAAATTCATAATCATAAAATTAAATTTATCTATTTGAATTATACCCCGAGCCTCGTAACTGGTCAAAATAAAAAACCCCTGTCTATTTTAAAACAAGGGTTTAATCTCCAAGTAGCTCAAATATTTTTTGGGCTATTTGAGACTTCAAATTCGTTTCAAATGACGCTTTTTTAAACAGCGCAATATAATCCTGAAGACTTTCTGCTTCATTATACTGCTCTTCTAAAATAGCGTTTTTTCGTTCATGGGCTAAAATTCTGGCCCGCCCCGCTTTTGGCCCCCTATTGCAAGCGGTTTTTATCTCTTCATAAGAGGAGGCTTTATTAACCTCTTCTAAAGATAAATCATCCCAAGCTTGCAGCGCTTTGAGCTTCGTTTTTTCAAGCTCTAACTCAAGAGCTAAAAAATAAGCATCGCGAATTCTATTAAACACGCCGGAGCTTATTTCTATTTCCAGACGGCGCTCAAGCTCCTTCTGGATAAAGTATTCCTCTTCGCTATCTGGTGCAGAATCGCGAAAATCAATCTTCAACTCATTATCGCTTGAAGAAGAATAATCTTTATCACAACCAATCCCCAAAGCTTCTTTAATGCGCCAAACTGGCTCACCTAATAATTCGGCGAGTTTCTTTATTTTTTCTTTATCCATGATAATATTTTTTAAGGTTCTATTTTTAAATTAAGTCTTATAGTAAAAATTGTCAATTTCTCACAACCTTGACTTAAAATAATTTATATTGCAAAATAGAAAGTCGGCAACTCGAATAGTTCCTTAAAAATACTAATATTAGTTTAATTACTAAGCACATCGCTATATTTAGCGGTTTTTTTAGTAATTAAACTAATATTAAACAAAAAAAAACGGAGGCCGCTCGTGAGTAAAAGTAAAAGAGCGGAAATCAATCATGGAAGAAAAAAAAATGGCGCAAGACATCGCCGAAAAAGTGTCTTTAGAAAAAAAAGTTGAACGGGGACTCAAAAGTAGCTCTCGAGCCATGGTCTTTATTATTTGTGTGATTAGTTTGGCGGTTTTCCTATTTATCTGGATGGGGTCAATTTATTACAACGGAAAAGAAACTTTTTTTTGGGGAGTGCTCTTTATGTCTTGTCTGGCGGTATCTATTGTCGCTATCATTAATGCCGATAAATTAGTTCCAAAAGAAAAAACTTTAAAATATTACCTAACCGATTTAAATCATGAGAAAGACTGGCTCGGTAGCATGATTTTAAAGTTAAAAGAAGAAAAAAGGTTTTTGGAAGCTGTCGACCCTATAGAGCTCCCGCCATATTCTCAGATAAATGAAATCTATCAAGAAATATCTCAGCAGGCGAAAATGATGCTGCTTCAAATTGCAGGCGAAAACGATCAGGCCGCCCTAGAGATATTAGATAAAATTCACGAGGCCCATATCAGCCTCACCTTTGAATCCGAAGAGGGCTGGCTTCCTGAAAAAATAGATTTTCTAGAAAAATCTCAGGAAGAAAAACTCAAGAGCATTAATTTGCTTATTGAGATAATCGGCGAAAAAAAAGCCATCTGCGCAAACATGGCCGCGCAGAATAAAAAAAGAAAGATTTTTGAAATCGCTCTGCAGATCAAAAATGATGAGCAAGCGATTGAAGAAATAAGCGCTCAGATTGAAATTGTAAAAAATCAATTGAGTATTTGCTAAAAAATATTTATTAAAGAGATCTGCGGGTCTCTTTTTTATTTGGAAATATCCAGAGTGTTAATTAATATTTTGTTTTCTAACTCCAAAATATCAGCGTCTTGATTACAAAAATATCGATAACGTTTATTAAAATCTGCTTCGTTATCGGCTATAAATAGATTTTCAATATTTTTAGATAAAACTTTTATCCGGTTAAGGTCCAATTCCGGATTTTCTGACTCCAAGTCTAAAGAGGTGATTATTTCTGAAAGCGTTCTTAGCCAACGAAAATCATCGTGATTAACTACTAATTGAAAATACTCATGATTATTGGAAATCGGGCCATTCTTTTTTTCATAAATCCCTCTTTCGAGGTCTAATAATCTCTTATGAAAATCTAACAAGAGTTTTATTAAACTGTTCAATTTTTCTTTCATATTTGGAGTGGTTAATAATTAATTTTTATATTTTAGGTTATTTTTTTAAAAAAGTAAAAAGGATAAAAAGAACTAGTTAGGCTAGTTCTTTTTTGATTTGGAGCGGGTAACGGGAACCTGCCTGCCGGCAGGCAGGTTCCGCGCTCGCTTTTCTTCCGAAAAGCTCACTTGTCCAGAGTTGGCGTCCGATATGCCCCCGGCATATCGTCCGACATTCGTCTGCATCCTCGCCGCTCAAAATAGCGGCTCGGATTTGACTCATTTCCAACTAGTTCGATTCCCGTAATTATCCAAACAAAACAAAAAGAGATAGCAATGCTATCTCTTTTTGTTTTGAGCGGGTAACGGGAATCGAACCCGTCTCTCGACCTTGGCAAGGTCGCATAATAACCACTATACGATACCCGCAATCTTACTTTACGTTGGGTGCCGCGGGCGGGAATCGAACCCGCACTGTATCGCTACAACTGGATTTTAAGTCCAGCGCGTCTACCAGTTCCGCCACCGCGGCATTGTGGAGATGATGGGAGTTGAACCCATGTCCAACCGGTTTTCCTAAATACATTTACAAGGGTAGATCGATTTATTTTGTTTAACTTTAACCATCAAAAACCGAACGAAAAGCGATTAAAGCGATCTTAATTTTGTTTCGAAATAATCCGTTAAGCGCAAATTATTTCTATCTTCAGTTAAAATGACACCGACGAACCGTTATGAAGACTGGCGGCTAGTCGATGGTTACAGCCTTATTTATTAGGCCATAACTGGAGCATAACTTGGGGTTGCCCAAGTGAAAGCTCTTGCCGTTTTGGCATTTGTGTTTTTTTAGCCAGTTTAACGTGATTAACTAAGCACGCCTTGAATACCTAGAAAAAGATCCGACTGTCGATGCCTAGCATCCCCAGATAATTTTCTACTTACCTCTTTTTGTTAACGAGCGCAGGCGCCGATCGACCTCCCGTTTCTTAATAGTTTCACGCTTATCATATTTCTTTTTACCCTTGGCGACGGCGAACTCCAGCTTCAGAAAACTATGATTAGTATATATTTTCAAAGGGATAAGTGTCAAGCCTTCGGTCAGTTTCTTTCCTAATAAATGGTCAATTTCCCGTCTTTTCAGAAGCAGCTTACGCTCTCTTAAAGGATTATAATTTGGTAGCGGACCGGCGTTTTTATAAGGCGGAATCTGGCAATTAATTAAATATAGTTCCGGCTTCCCGTTTTTTGTTCTAATGCTAATAAAACTTCCTTTTAAACTAGCTTGTCCGGCTTTAACCGCTTTAACCTCAAAACCAAGCAAAACCAAGCCCGCCTCGTATTTATCGCGGACCTCATAATCAAAATTAGCTTTTTTGTTGTTCGCTAGCGCCGGCATAGTTCCATTCTTTTAGCTTACTAATAACTTTTTCGTTAGTTAAAATATTACTTAAATATGAGTGATAACCTTCTTCATGAAGCATTTTCTGAATTTCTGGATTATTAGCATATTGCTTTTCGAGTTCATCAATTTTTTCATGAATATCCTCATGAGTCACTTGAATTTTTTCGGCAACCGCAATTTCGCGAATCACTAAGGCCGACTTAACTCTTTTAATTGCATTCGGAAGCATTTCTAACATTAACTCATCTTTAGTTTTTTTAATATGAGCTAAATAGTCTTCAAATTTTCCGCCTTGGCGAATAACACTTTGTTCAAGCTCAGATAACATATGATGGCTTTCACTATCGATGATTACTTCCGGCAAATCGCCAAATTTCGTATCGTCAACAATCTTCCCTAACATTTCCGATTCATTTTTTAAATCAACATTCCTCTTTTTTTCTTGAAGCAAACTCTCGGCTAAATTTTTCTTTAGCTCAGCCATATCCTTAAGCTGAAAAAATTTAGCAAATTCATCATTAAGCTCGGGCTTCTGTCTTTCGGCCACTTCTTTGACTTTTACCTCGAAAGAAACATTTTTTCCGGCGATGCTTTTCTGATGATGGTTTTCAGGATAAACTAAATCAAACTTTTTCTCCTCGTCTTTTTTAGCGCCAATAATTTTTTCATCAAAGCCGGGAACAAAATAATTTTTGCCTAAGATAATCGCTAAGTCTTTATGTTGGCCATCTTCAAGTGGGACCTTATCTAAAGACATCTTAATATCTAAGACAACTTTATCACCTTCTTTAGCCGCTCTTTCAACTGGTTTTTCTTGAGCGCGCATTTCGCGTAAATCTTCAAAAGCCTTATCAAGCTCTTTATCTTCAATTTTTGCTTCTTCAGCTTTTAGGCCAAGATCTTTATATTTTCCTAAAGTAATTTCTGGTAAAACAGACACGGTAACCTTATACTCAAACGGGTTTTCAGGGGCTAGTTTAGTAATGCTGACTTGAGGTTGGCCAATCGCTTGGCGATCGCCAGAATTATTTTGGACCGCTTCATCGATAGTTTTTTTAATAGCGATATTGGCCGCCTCTTCTAAAATAGTCATCTCGCCAATTTTCTTTTTTAAAATATCAACCGGGACTTTACCGGGGCGGAAGCCTTCGATTTTAACCTGTTCAGAAACTTTTTGGGCGCCTTTTTCAACATACGGAGAAAATTCTTCCGCACTAAGCTCAACGGTAATTTCAATTTGTGATTTTTCCAAGTCTTTTTTACTGATTTGCATATTGATTCTTATGGTTAACAGAAGCGGGCCATGGCCCGCTCTTAATTAATTAATCGACTATATTATATCATATTTAAGGCAAAAATCAAGGTAATAAAAAAGCAACCGTTTAAGGTTGCTAGATATGTTAGAATTTCAAAACTTCTTCATTTAATTTTTGAAGAAGCTTCAAAAAATCAAGTTTGGCGGCTTCATAATCTTTAACCAAATCATGAATTGGCAGGTATTTTGAAGCGTAGGCAACAAAATTTCTTTTTCCTATCTTATAGGACAATATACACAACCAAGGGAATTTCTCGAGCCCTTTGTCCATTACCGCTCCGGCATCAAAATAATCCTCAACTTGGTTTAATACTAAACACCCAACTGATCGGCCTCGCCTTTTAGCTTCCGAAAAAATCGGATGTTGATCGGAAAAATTTTCTGCCCACAATGAAGCTTTGCCCATAACCTCATTAAATTCTCGCTCTCCGGCGGTTAAGCCAAAATTTTCCTGACCAGAAATAAGCTCGATTACAATCGAGTTAAAGAGCACGAATTTTTCCACCTCATTATTATCTTCTGGGCCTTGAAGATTTTCAATCATCAAAAAACTTTTTAAATAGCGCCCCGCTAAAGCATTATTGATGTTTTTTTGAATCATTGCTTCTTCGGCTAACAACCATTCATCTTTTATCTCTCGTATTCTCTTCAGCCCCTGAAGACAACTAAATTCTGGGTTGATGCAAATAAGTTGGCTCTGAGAATAGAGAAAAGAGAGGAGATTATCCGGCCAAATATGATCATCAAACCAGCCCAAAATATTATCGGAATTTTTATCAAAGAAAAAAGCAATTTCCCTAGCATCAGCCTCATCTTTAGGATAAATTCCAAACAGAACATACTTATCACCAGAACAGTTTGCCCTTCCGTTAAAATGTGTATTACCGATAACTGTTAATAATTTCTTATCAAATTCTTCTTGAACGGCTGCTAAATCTTTATTAAGTCCTTTTGGCTCAAACGGCATAATCAAACATTGCTCAGAATAATATTCTTGTTTTATGTTTGATATAAAAGCGGCCACTGCAAATACCAACTCTGGATAATCCGGATTAACTAAAATATGTATCATGGCAATATGTTTTGTGAGTAATGAAATCTTCCTTACTCTGGTTAATATTTATTTTTAAATAACTAGAAAAACTATTATGATATAATTAAAAGATTTTGTCAATACTAGAAAAAATACTAAAAAGCCCGAGGAAAACTCGAGCTTTTTTATAATCTAAATTCGCTTAAAAAATTATTACATCATCAACAAGCCAACAATCAATAGAGCAACAATGTTTAGAACCTTAATCATTGGATTAATCGCTGGGCCGGCAGTATCCTTATAAGGATCGCCAACCGTGTCGCCAGTAACGGCTGCCTTATGAGCATCAGAACCTTTACCGCCGAAGAAGCCGGATTCAATATATTTCTTAGCGTTATCCCAAGCGCCGCCGCCAGAAGTCATCGAGACCGCAACAAAAATTCCGGTAACAATAGAGCCGACTAATAATCCGCCCAAAGCTTCAAGGCCAGCGCCTGGCTTGATCATATTAAAACCAAAACCAACTAAAATAGGAACAATAACCGGAATAAGAGCCGGAATAATCATTTCGCGAATTGCCGCTTTAGTAACAATATCAACCGTGCGTCCATAGTCTGGTTTTTCTGTTCCAGCCATAATGCCTAATTTCTCCTTAAATTGAGCGCGAACGTCTTCAACAACTGATCCGGCCGCCTTGCCAACCGCTTGCATAGACATAGCGCCGAAAATATATGGCAAAGCGCCACCGATAAATAATCCAATTAAGACGAATGGGTTATCAATTAAAAATTCCGCACTGCCGCCGGATTCTTTAATCTTATAGGTAAAGTCGGCGAACAAAACTAAAGCGGCTAAAGCAGCTGAACCGATGGCATAGCCCTTAGTAACTGCTTTGGTGGTATTACCAACTGCATCTAATGGGTCGGTAACATTTCTAACATCCTCTCCTAATTCGGCCATTTCCGCGATACCGCCCGCATTATCAGTAATTGGACCATAGGCATCGATGGTAACAATAATTCCCGCCATTGATAACATAGCCATGGCAGCGATAGCAATTCCATATAATCCAGCCAAAGAATAGGCCCCGAAGATAGCTAAACAAATAACAATAATCGGAGCGGCGGTTGATTTCATAGAAACTGCTAACCCGGCAATAACGTTAGTGCCGTGGCCAGTATTAGAGGCTTCGGCAATACTCTTAACCGGTTTATAGGCGGTAGAGGTATAATATTCTGTAATAACAACTAACAAACCGGTAACTGCTAAACCAATTAAAGCTGAAAAATAAATCTTTAAGCTTAATCCGCCGCTAATCATGTACTTAGTAATTGGATAAAAAGCAATGGCCGCTAAAACACCGGAAGCAATCAACCCCTTATAGAGCGCTTGCATGATATTATTTTTCTTTCCTAACCGGATAAAGAAGATGCCAATAATGGATACCAAGATAGAAACGCCTCCCAGCATTAAAGGATATAAAAGGATATTGCTGTTACCAATAAAAGTTAATGAACCTAAAACCATGGCGGCAATCAAAGTAACCGCATAAGTTTCAAATAAATCGGCGGCCATTCCAGCGCAATCACCAACGTTATCACCAACGTTATCAGCAATTACCGCTGGGTTACGAGGATCATCTTCTGGGATAGAAGCTTCAACTTTTCCAACTAAGTCAGCGCCCACATCAGCCGCTTTAGTATAAATACCGCCGCCAAGTCGGGCAAAAATAGAAATTAATGATCCGCCGAAAGCAAAACCAATCAAGGCATGTAGATCTTTAGTTATAAAATAGAAACCAGCCGTTCCAATAAGAGCTAAACCAACAACTAACATCCCGGTTACGCTCCCGCCTTTAACGGCGACATTTAGAGCTTTTTTAAGTCCGCCGCGAGCAGCTTCAGTCGTTCTGACGTTAGCGCGCACGCTGACAAACATACCAATATAACCGGTTAAAGCCGACAAAGCCGCACCGATTATAAAAGCAAGGGCGGTTTTCCAACCTAAAGCCGGAATAAAGCCAATCACCAAAAATAAAATCACGGCCACAATCGCCACTGACTTATACTGGCGATTTAAAAAAGCCTTGGCCCCGGCCTGAATAGCCTTGGCAATTTCTTTCATTTTGTCGCTTCCTTCCGGCAAGCGTAGAGTCGAGGCAATTACTAACGCCCCGTAAACGATAGCGATTAGCGCACACCCGAGAATGAATAAAGTCATCATCATAGATTTTTCGATTTATTCTTTTATATTATTTTTTAGATTTTTTAGTTTTTGGTTTTTCTTCAGTTTCAGTTTCAGCTTCGCTAGACTCTTTAACTTCAATATTTTCTTCACTAACTGCGACTACAGGAGCATTATTTTGCTCATCATTTAAAAGCTCCGTGCTTTCTCCGTCACTAGCGACAATTTTTTTCTCTTCACCATCTTCGGCGGCTTCAATGATATCGATTTTCCAGCCAGTCAAACGAGCCGCTAAACGGACATTTTGACCATTTTTACCGATGGCTAAAGATAATTTATCAGAACTTACTTTAACAACTGCCTTGTGTTCTTCTTCATCTAAATCGATAGAAATTACTTTGGCTGGGGCTAAAGCATTAGCAATAAACTTATTTTGGTCTTCACTGTACTCAATAATATCAATTTTTTCACCGCCGAGCTCACTAATAATAGTTTGGATACGGCTGCCGCGCTGGCCGACGCAAGAGCCAACCGGGTCGACGTTCTCGGCTTCTGTCCAAATAGCGACCTTCGAGCGAGAACCTGCTTCACGAGCCACTCCTTTTATCTCGACTAAACCATTGGCGATTTCCGGAATTTCTAAGTAAAAAACTTTCTTTAAAATTTCTTCACTGCGGCGTGATAAAACTATTTCTGGCCCCTTATGACCTTCGCGAACCTCTTTAATAAAAACCTTAACTCTGTCATTAGGATTATATCTTTCACTATAGATTTGCTCTTCAGCCGGCAAAATACCAATCGCTTTTCCTAAATCAACAAACACAAAGCGGCCTTCGCGGCGTTGAACAATACCGGAAACAACTTCATTTTCCTTATCCTTAAACTCACCAAAAATCATATCCCGCTCCATCTCTCTAAGTTTCTGGATAATGACTTGTTTGGCGGTCTGGGCGGCCATGCGGCCATAGCTATCGGGAATAGGCAAGTCAGTGACAACTTCATCGCCGACTTTAGCGTCATGCTTTAGAATCATCGCTTCTTTAATTTGAATATCAGTTTTTGGATTGAACTTTTTCTTGTCGTCTTCATCGGCTGAATCTTCGACTTCATGAAAACTGCGCGTCTCTTCGCGGTACTCTTCCTTCTTCGGTTCACGAGGAGCAGGATTATATAAATTTTGAAGCATTTCCGCCTCTTCTTGTTCTGGTAAATTTTCGACAACCGTTTTTACGTCATAAATCTTTGAGGATCCGTCTTGCGGATTGAATTGAACGCGCACGTTTTGATTGCGTTCTCCGTAATCTTTACGGTAAGCGGCGGCTAGAGCGAGCTCGATGGCGGAGATGACTGAGTTATAATCGAGATTCTTTTCCTCGCAAAGCTGCTTAATAGCGGTGCTAATGTCTGACATATGTTTTTTATTATCCCTAAATAGGGGTCTAACTTTTAATTTAAGAGAAAAAGCTAATTGTATTAAACAACTAGCTTTCTGAATCCATTATAGCATTTTTTGGTAATTTGTCAAAACCAGAGTCATAAAGTCGCTAAGCGCCAAACTATCTATCCCAAATCTGCGCATTATTATTAACCGCTCTGGTTATATACCTTAGAACGGCGGTAGTAATTAGCCAGGAAGTTAAAACAATCGCCAAACCGATAACGGCATCTTTAATCTGCGAGAGAGCTTTCTTGGTTTGGTCCTCATTGCCGGCTGAGGTCATATATCTAAACCCGGCGAAAACTAATAAAGAAACAAAAATTATTCCTAGTAAACCAAGAATGATTTTAATAATATTAACGATAATAACCCTAATATCAGGGTTCTCCTCGCTCCAGCCAAAAGCCCTTTTCATATCCGATATTCCTTCTTGACTTTCGAATAAACTCTCGGTAGCAAAAGCTGATTGAGTGGAAAAACTGAAAATAGCAATCTGTAGTCCTCCCAACAACATCACTAGCAATAGAGATAGAAGATATTTTCGAGTCCGGGTCATAAATATGATATAATTTAAGTTAGATTGACAATTTGCTTTTCTAGCCCTAAAGTCATATCCTTATTATATTAAATTGCGCCTAAAAATACAAGAAAATGAGCCTAGCTAAAAAAGTTGCCCATAATACCTTAATCCAGGCCGTCGGAAAAATAATTTCAACGGCCTTAGGGCTTTTTTCTTTGGCACTGATAACGCGCCATCTCGGTCAAGATGGTTTTGGAGAGTATACAACTATTTATACTTTTTTAACTTTTTTTGCCGTCATCGCTGACTTAGGGTTAACGCTAATAACTGTTCAAATGATTAGCGGTGAAACGGCCAATGAAAGTCGAATTTTAAACAATTTATTTAGCCTGCGCTTCATATCGGCAATTTTCTTTATAGGACTAGCCCCGATTATCGTTAGTTTTTTACCATATAGCCCAGCGGTGAAATTGGGAGTTTTAATCACTGCGGCCGCTTTTGTCTTCCCAGCTCTGAACCAAATTCTAGTCGGTTTATTTCAAAAGCGTTTAAGCATGGACAGAGCTTCAATAGCTGAAATCGCCAGCCGTATCGTTCTGCTTTTAGGAATTATTATCAGCCATAGATTAAATGGCGGCTTAAACGGCGTTTTGATAGCGACAGTTGCTTCTGGAGCGGTTAACTTTGCTTTACATTATATTCTCGCTTTGAAATTTACTTTTTTAAAGTTTGCCTTTGATTTATCTTTATGGAAAAAAATTATTAAAAAATCTTGGCCGTTAGCTTTAACGATTATTCTAAATTTAATTTACCTACGCGCCGATACCCTGATTTTATCTTTATTTAAAGATCCTGGCGAAGTGGGCCTATATGGAGCGGCTTATCGAATTATCGACGTTGTGACGACTTTGCCGTTTATGTTTGCCGGATTAATCCTCCCGATTTTAACAGCAGTCTGGTTAGAAAAAAAACAAGAATCATTTCATAAAATTCTCCAAAAATCTTTTGATTTTATGGCCATCATCGCCATCCCCTTATTAATCGGCGCTCAATTCCTAGCCGGTCCGATTATGACTTCTATTGCTGGGAAAGATTTTGCCGCCGCCGGACCGATTTTGCGCATTTTAATCTTTTCTGTCGCTGCTATCTTCTTAGGAACTATTTTTACCCATGCTGCCATTGCGCTTGATAAACAAAAAAAATTAATTGGCTTTTATGCTTTTACTAGTATCAGTTCTTTATTAGCTTATTTATTCTTAATCCCTCGCTATTCATATTTTGGAGCGGCGGCGGTTACTATTTATAGCGAAGTTTTAATTATGATCTTTTCGGCTTATTGCGTTTACAAGTACAGTCGGTTCCGCCCCAATCTACAAGTATCAGGGAAGTCTCTGCTAGCCAGCTTAATTATGGGGGTCTTCCTTTATTTTTTGCCCCCCGCTTTACTTGCTTCTTTAAACGGCTTATTAATTAGCTTGGCAGCGGCTATTTTTCTGTATTTTTTGCTGTTGTATTTCTTGGGGGGAATTAAATCAGAAGAATTGAGAGTTATTTTAAGTAAACAATCAAAAGGCGGGGCTCCGACTTATGATCCGGGCAGTAATTTTTAAATAATCATGTATGGAAAATTTCAAAAACATAAAAATCATCTTTGAGAATTCCGACTATCTGGTAATTGATAAACCGGCCGGTTTAGCGGTTCATGGCGGCGGCAATATTAAAGAAAAAACTCTAGCTGATTGGCTGGTTGATAATTATCCGGAAATAGCTTCTGTCGGAGAAGATTCTTTGCGTCCCGGCATCGTCCATCGTCTTGATAAAGAAGTTAGCGGTTTAATGGTCGTTGCGCGCAATAATGACAGTTTCAAGCACTTGAAAAGCCAGTTTAAAGACCGTGATATCAATAAAGAATATGTGGCCTTGGCGCACGGGCAGATGATAAATGATTTTGGGACTATTAATTTCCCGATTAAACGCGCTAAAGATGGATATAAAATGGCCGCCATGCCTCTTAACACCTTTGATCTACTTAGCCGGAGCCATCCCACTAGCCGTGACCAAGGAAATCTAGACGGTATTTTTAAGGCGCGAGAAGCGATTACTGAATATTCCGTTATTAAAAAATTCATTAACTACACGCTCTTAGACGTTAAAATATTAACCGGCCGCACCCACCAAATCCGTGTCCATTTTTTTGCTCTCGGCCATCCCCTAGCAGGAGACAATTTATATTATAACAAGAAGTCTAAGGTCCAGAATCAAAAAATAAATCTCGGTCGCATTTTTCTCTTTGCTAAAGCCTTAAGCTTTAAAGACCGGCAAGGAGAGATGCATCACTTTGAAATAGAGATGCCCCGGGAACTGTCAGATTTTCTCAAAAATCTAAAATAGCCTAGCCGCTTAAAAAAATCACTTACTCCCGAATAGCGGCGGTCTCTAATATCTAAAAAGGCTTTGACGCTTTCCCTTATTTTTACTATAATTAAGAAGCTAATAAAAATTAATAATAAAACGATATGAAGAAACTAGTTTCTCACTTGAAACAAAAAAAGAACTGGTCAACTCTGTTAATAGCCTTGGCCGTTCTAGTTGTTTTAGGGTTTATTACTACCATGTCTTTGAAAAAAGACGAACCGAAGAAAAGCGAAGTAAAGCCGGGTAAAACTTTGAGCGTCGAAGAGGCCAGCCTTAAAGCGGAAGAATTTATTAATACCTTCTTAATGTCTAGCGGCAGCACTGCCAAAGTAAAAGAAGTAGTTAGTGAATACGGGATGTATAAATTAAGCATCGATATTACTAGCGATGTCGTCGAATCATACCTTACTAAGGATGGTCGATTATTTTTCCCCCAGGCTTTAGACATCGATGAAATAACCTCCGAAAGCCAAGCGCCAGCCTCCAGCGGAGGTGCTCAAGCCTCAGTGACTGTTTCCAATAAAACTGCTAAACCGGTTGTTGAGTTATTCGTTATGAGCCATTGCCCATTCGGCACTCAAATGGAAAAAGGTATTTTGCCGGTCATTGATTTATTAGGCGACAAGATAGATTTCGAGATTAAATTCAATGATTACGCCATGCACGGTGAAAAAGAGCTGGTTGAACAGTTAAACCAATACTGTATTCAAAAAGAACAGACTAATAAATACAGTGATTATTTATCTTGTTTCTTAGGATCAAGTGATTCGGCAGCTTGCTTAACAGAGGCTAATATTGATCAAAAAGCTTTAACCGCTTGTTACTCTAAAACCGACAAAGAGTTTAAAGTTATGGATAACTTTAAAAACAACGTTGGTTATCAGGGTAGCTACCCGGGTTTTGATATCTATGCCTCCGATAACGCTAAATATAATGTTGGTGGTTCTCCAACTCTAGTTATTAATGGTGAAACAATCCAAAGTAGCCGCGACTCTGCCTCTCTTCTGTCAACTATTTGTAGCGCTTTCTCCAGCGCTCCAGCAGAATGTTCCGCTTCTTTATCTAGCGCCTCCCCTTCAGCCGGATTCGGCTACGGGACAGCCGCCGCCGGGACGGACGCTTCTTGCGAATAATTATTTCTCTAAGAAATAAAAAAGACCCGTTTAAAACGGGTCTTTTTTATTGACTTAATTTGAGCTATACAATTATAGGTGGGCAGTTAAATCTCCTTTAAGCGACTCTTTATTTCTTAAACCGATAAATTCCGCCGCAACTTTCCCCCCCTTAAACAGCTTCATATTTGGAATACTCTGAATCTGATACTGCATCGCCAAATCCTGATTCTCGCCATCTTCAGTATTAACCTTAACGATTTTAACTTGGCCAGCCATTTCTACCGAAAGCTCATCTAAAATTGGGGCCATCATCTGGCAAGGCATACACCACGGCGCCCAGAAATCAACTAAAACCGGGACGTCGCTATTTAAGACTTCCGCTTCAAAATTACTTTTGATAACATCTTGTGCTTTTGACATAGAATTATTATTTTATTTTTTAATTATTTCTTTGAAGAATTTTTGTAAGTCACTTTTATTTCGGCTCCCTTTCTCTAATAAGCATTTATCAAACTCCGCGCTCATAATAGACTCCATTAATGAAGCGGTCCCCGACTTAATTGCCTTCAACTGAGTAATGAGAGCAAAACAATCTAACTTCTTAGAACTGAGTTTTTTCTTAACCCCTTCGAGCTGGCCGATAATAATATTGATTCTTTGTTCGTTAGTTTTCATATAATAACTTTAACAGACAAGCTTAATTATATCACATACCCCCCAGGGGTGTCAAGAAGAGGGGAAAAAAGAATATATTACCATGACTATTTAACGATTTCCAACCAAAAATTATAAGCGTCTTTCTGGTAGTTATTAATTTTTAAGCCCGCGTCTTTTGCTAATTGTTGTAGTTCTCGGCTCGTGAAAGCATGATAATAGCGCAAACCTTTTTCTTGGCCTAAAGAATCCTTCCAGGGAAAAACTAAATCATTCCAATCATCTTTATTAAATCCTAAAAATTTTAAAAAATATCTTTTAAGCAAAGTTCGGCGGTACTTAACTTTAGTAAACAAGTTCCAATTACTAATTACTAGTCGCCCGCCATCAGTTAATTTTGCGGCCATATTTTTTAAAGCCTTAACTCTCAGCTCGCGGCTCGGAATATGCTGCAGAGCGGCTAGACAAAAAATATGATCAAACTGTTTATTGCCAAGATTATCGAGTGTTAGCATATCGGAAACAACAAACTTATTATCTGGATAATTATGACGGGCTAAATTTAAAAGTTCGATACTATTATCAACTCCGAGATAGTCAATTTTTTTATCCATTAAAGCTTCGAGCAAGCGTCCGTTGCCACAAGCTAAATCTAAAACTTTATCACCGTCTTTAACAGAAGCGGCGAACTCATAAATCTCCGGCCAAAGCGCTTTTTTTCTAGTCATATCAAAATCAGCTGCAATTTCATCATAGCCGCTTCTAACAATTTCTAGTAATTCGTGAGCGCGAACGCTGTTCATATTAAAAACTTAGATATTCATTTTTAGTATAGTCTTCTCGGCCCTTCGCCTGGTTAGCGCTTCTCTTTAAACAAGAATCACACTGCCCGCAAGGCCTGGCATTCAAGTCACCGAAATATTTTAAAATATATTCCTGGCGACAGCCGAGCGTATGGACATAATTTTCCATCTCATTTAACTTCTCATACGCCCGCTCGGCTTTACTACGTAAAGCCTTAAAATCAAGCTCTAAATCGCTTGACTCGACTATCTTTAAAATTTTAATTTCCGTCCCCCGAAACGGCGGCTTATACTCTAGGCTTTCTTTTTCCGCCAGTTTTTTAACCGCTCTAAGTAATGAATCTTTTTTAACTTTAATAACTACCGCGACTTCTTCAGGGTTGAATTCCCAGCCGGATTTAAGCTCGCTTAAATATTTCTCACCTAGCTTTTCCATTATCTCTTTCTGGCTTTTGGCTCGCGGGCTGATTGAACTTAACAATTCGTCCCAGTCTTTTTTTAACTTTAAAAATGAACTAGCGGTTTTTTCATTAGGCCGAGAAATATACCCTTCTTTTTCTAAAATTTTTAAAGCTGTCCCGATGGCCATTTCGGGAACGGATTCCGATAGATGTTGAGCAATCTCTGCATAAGTAACTAAAACTGAGGCCTTAGTATCGATTTCTAAACCAACTCGACCAACTAAAAAATCATAAATTTCAATAATCATGTTTGGATCGGGGTTATCGCCTTTGATAAAAAACTCGCGCAGATATCTATCCTGCTGATGGTAAAATAATAAACAAAAACTCGGCTGGCCGTCGCGTCCGGCCCGACCGGCCTCTTGATAATAAGCCTCGATAGTACCGGGAATATCATGATGAATAACAAACCTAATATTTTTTTTATCAATTCCTAGGCCGAAGGCATTGGTCGCAACGACAACTTGTGCCTCGCCCTTCATAAAGCTTTCTTGAACCCAGCTACGACTTTCATTGTCCATGCCGGCGTGATAAACAACCGCCCTAACGCCGTGGTCAGTTAAGGCTTCGACGATTTCATCGGCTTTATTACGCGTTCCGACATAAATTATGCCTGAGCCTAAATCAGGATTAGTCGTTAATAGATTAATAATATTTTCAATCTTCTGACCATTGGCGGCCGGAACAACCGCTAGTTGTAAATTAGGACGGGCGAAGCCGGTAATAACAATTTCCGGATCTTTTAAATTAAGCTGTCTAATAATATCATCGCGGACTTCTGGCGTCGCTGTCGCTGTTAAAGCAACGACGGTCGGTGAGCCAGTTAATTTAATCGCCTCTTTAAGGCGTAAAAAACTCGGACGAAAATCATGCCCCCATTGGCTAATACAATGCGCTTCATCAATCGCAAATAAAGATACTTTAATATTTTTTAATTCCGCGATAAAAGCTTGATTGTAAAAACGCTCTGGAGCGATGTAAATAATTTTATAAAAACCGCTTTTTACTTTTTCCAAACGACGGGCGGTTTCAACTGGGGAAATTGAGGAGTTAATAAAGGTCGCTGGGATGCCGACCGTCTCTAAAGAATCAACCTGATCTTTCATTAAAGCAATTAGCGGCGAAATAACAATCGTCACGCCCTCTAAAATCAAGGCGGGTAACTGATAAATTAAAGACTTTCCGCCGCCAGTCGGGAGAACTACTAAAGTCGGCCGCCCGTGTAAAATATTATCAATAGCTGCTTCTTGCCCAGGACGAAAAGACCCATAGTTGAAATGGATCTTTAAAAGTTCTTTCAGTTGTTCTTTTTGCTTTTGAATCATGATGATAAATTATGGCGGCGCTTAAAGATTTCTAAAACATTCTTGAACAAGAAAGCGATTGTCATCGGCCCGATTCCGCCCGGGACAGGGGTGAGATAGGTGGCTTTTTCTTTAACACTTTCAAAATCAATATCGCCTAAAACCTGCCCATCGACTTTAGTAGTTCCAATATCAATTAAAACCGCTTTATTTTTTATAACCTTGGCTGTTACTGCCCGTGGCACGCCTAGAGCGCTAACTAAAACATCGGCTTGTTCTGATTTTTCAGCTGGTAGAATAGTAAAGCCTTTTTTAGCTAGCATAGTCTGAGCAGACGAGCCAAAAACTTCGGAATTAAAGAAAATACAAGCTGATTTTCCAGCAGCTGAAAAGTTAATCTCTTCTAAACAAGCCGAAATAGCCGCCAGTACCGGAGAAGTAATATAACTAGGATGCTCAGGATGAAAACCATCAACGTCTTTATTAGGATCAAGAGTCGCAATAATTTTGTCAGTATCTAAATGCGCCGGCAAAGGCAGTTGAATAAGAATCCCGTCAACAGTCGCATCGGCATTCAAAAAATCAATAATTTTTAAGAGCTCATCTTCTGAAACTTTTTCGTCTAATTTATAGGTATGAGTATCAACGCCGACTAAAACCGCTTCTTTTTCTTTTAAGGAAACATAAAGCTTTGAGTCTTCTCTTTCGCCAACTAGAATAATCGCTAAATTAGGCCTTGAACCTTTAAGCTGATAAATTTCTCGCGCAATCTCGTCCTTAACTCGGGTGGCGATTTTTTTTCCATCAATTCTTTCAAGCATATTTATGTATTAAGCGGTCGGAATTTTAAAGCGCTCGCAAAGCTCAAGAACGGCTTGCTTGATTTTTAACAATTCCTCGTCATTATCTTTATTCATTAACGCCTTGTCAATGTATTCGGCGATTAGAACCATCTCGGCTTCTTTCAGTCCGCGCGTGGTAATAGCCGGTGTTCCTAATCTAATCCCAGACGGATTCATGGGCGGATTCGGATCATTAGGAATAGTCGAGCGAGAAATAGACATACCGATTTTCTCGAGCGTTTTCTCCGCTTCTTTCCCAACTAAATTTTTAGAACTTAAATCAACCACCATTAAATGATTATCGGTTCCGCCGGAAATAATTCTATAACCGCGATTTATTAATTCACTGGCGAGCGCCTTAGCGTTTAGAATAACCTGGTGGCTATAAGATTTAAATTCTGGCTTAAGCGCTTCGCCAAAAGCAACTGCTTTAGCGGCGGTAATATGATCATGGGGGCCGCCCTGCATACCAGGAAAAACCGCGCTGTTAACTTGCTTGGCATATTTTTCTTTACACATAATAATCGCCCCACGCGGACCGCGCAAAGTTTTATGAGTCGTCGTCGAGACAACATCAAAAATCGGCACAGGATTAGCTAATTCGCCAGCGGCAATTAAACCGGCGATATGGGCAATATCGGCGAAAGTATAGGCGCCAATTTCATCAGCAATCTCTTTAAATTTCTGCCAGTCAATTTCTCGAGAGTAAGCGGAAAATCCAGCGACTATCATTTTCGGTTTTTCTCTTAAAGCGATTTCTCTAACTTCGTCCATATCAATTAACCCCGTTTCCGGATTAACACCATACTGAATAAATTCATACAGGCGTCCAGAAAAATTAACGCTATGGCCGTGTGATAAATGGCCGCCATGATCAAGCTTTAACCCTAAAACCTTATCGCCGGGATTTAAAAAGGCCATATAAACAGCGGCATTAGCCGGCGAACCGGATAAAGGCTGGACATTAACATGCTCAGCCTTAAACAACTCTTTAGCTCTACTAATAGCTAAATCTTCAATTTCATCAATATTATAATTGCCGCCATAATAACGCTTACCGCTATAACCTTCACTATATTTATTCGTCAAAACCGTCGCCATCGCTTCTAAAACCGCTGGACTAACGTAATTTTCCGAAGCAATAAGTTCTAGTTCCTCGTCTTGGCGCTTTTCTTCTTTCTTAATCATCTCCCAAAGAGCCGGGTCTTGCGCCGGCAAGTAATCATATTTCATATTTTAATGATTAATTGATTATAAAAATAAGGATGTTTTACTTTATTTTACTCTTTAATCTTAGTTTAGCGAGGGGCTTTTGTCAAAACAATTTAAAAGGATACATGACATAATACTCAGCCTTCTTTTTAATTCTTCTTTATCTAGAAAAGAGTCTTAAATCCCCTTTTCTAAATAAGTATTTTTTAATTTATAACCTTTCTTCTTATAGTATCCCCTCACTCCTACACCGGAGATAACGCTGATTTTTTTAGCGCCATTTTCTTTGGCTATTTTTTCAGCTAGCTTAATTAATTCTCTACCCAGGCCTCTATGCTGAGTCTTTCTCTCTCCTCCTATACTAACGAGTTCTCCGTAAACATGAAGCTCTCTAATAATAGCTGGCGAAACTGGGCTACTGAAATCTAAGCGTAAACGACAAAAACCAAATAAAGTTTTTTTATCCGGGCTGTCAGCGCTAATAAAATACTCTTGGCCACCAGAGGATGGATACTGTAAAACATTCAAATGATAGTTATTAACCAACTTATCCTTTGCCTCACGGCAACGTATACAATTACACTTAACCCCCCTCTGCTGCATAACTTGGCGGAGGTTAGTAATTTTATTACCGGCAATAATAGATTCTGAAGGAATGTCTCTGATTAAGCGAATAATTCTAACATAAGTTGGTACAAATGTTTTACAATCAACAATGAGTTTTTGTAAAGCTTTATCGGAATATGGTTTATATTTTCCTTGTCTATGCCACTCATACAATAAACTGCCTTGTGTTACAACGGTCGGATAGAATTTTATTTGGTCCGGCTGAAAGCGTTCATCAGAAAATAATTGTTTAAACATTTCTAAGTCGCGTTTTGGCGTCGCTCCTGGTAGAGCGGGCATTAAATGATAAGTAACTTTAAAACCAAATTGTTTTAAGGCTTTAGTAGCCGCGGCGATTTCATCAACTCCATGACCGCGCTTATTAAGCGCTAAAATTTTATCGTCTATCGCCTGAACGCCAATTTCCACACGTGTACAACCTAAATCGCGCATCTCGAGTAGCTCTTTATGGCTAATGTAATCTGGTCTAGTTTCAAGAGTAAGCCCAATAATTTGATATTTAGTGGTTTCATTTTTCTTCTGTTCAAGTTTTAAAAAATATTTTAACTTGTCCAGACCTAAATTTTTCGGATAGAAACTTTTTAACCCGCTTAACTTATCTTTATTTTCATATTTTTTAAAATCATTAGCCGCTCTAAAGCAGTTTAAAATATACCAGTAGCGATATTTAATCGGCAGATAGCTCCAAGTCCCGCCAATCACAATAATTTCTATTTTTGTTGGCTCATGCCCATTATTAACTAGGGTTTTAAGGCGATGAACTGTTTGAATATACGGATCGTAATCACAGCGAATAGCTCTCATTACTGCTGGCTCATTAGACAAATAGCTGACCGGAACATCTTTTTCATGAGGGCAATAAGCACATTCTCCAGGGCAAGGATAAGACTTTGTTAAAACTGCGACTGGCGCAATTCCCGATAAGGTTCGAATGCCGCGTTTACGGAGTAAACTCGCTAAAATTTCTGATGGAGCTATTTCTTTCTTATCTAAAAGCTGACGATATATTTTTAAAATATCCGCATTTAAAATAGAACCAACTTTAAATTGTTTACAGACCGCTCGTTTAGCAACTTCTAAGTCCTCGCGGCTTTTTATTTTCGATCCGTATTTTTTTAATAAATATATGATTGCCTCCGACATATTTTTCTTGGTATACTGAAATTAGTTAATATTTATGGGTTAATTATTAAGATTTGCCCCGTTAATTAAGGATATCTCATTTTCTTTTATTAAACAATTTATGAAAAGCTATTTTATTAAATTTTCCCTATTATTAGCCGTTTTATTTCTAACGGCCACTCCCGCCCAGGCTAAAGACGACCAGGTGAAGAATGTATTACATGTCCAAGCTAATGAAATAATTACTAGAAATATATATACACTCTCTGATGAAATAATTATTGACGGGACTATTAATGGTGATCTAGTCGCCATAGCGGACGAGATCATTATTAACGGCCAACTTGAGGGCGACTTAATCGCCTTTTCTCCAAAAATATCCATAAATGGAACTATAGGAGGTAATGTTAGAGTTATTGGAGTTGACTTCGAGCTCAACTCAACCATCTCTCGCAATTTAACTATTTTTGCAGAAAAAATTAATTTAACTGAAGATAGTCGCATACTATGGGACGCTGCCATGATAGGAACAAGTGTTTCGAGCTCAGGAAAAATAGACGGATCACTAAATATTATATCTAATCAAGTATTGTTATCTGGCGAAGTAAATAATAATGTTGATGTAAAATTACACACCAATAAAAAAAATCCTGGTAGCTTACGGTTAATAATGTTTACTACAGGCGGAGACTTGAACTACCGTTCGACTAC
Source organism: uncultured Gammaproteobacteria bacterium (assembly GCA_964587195.1). Taxonomy (GTDB): domain Bacteria; phylum Patescibacteriota; class Patescibacteriia; order Patescibacteriales; family UBA12465; genus UBA12465. Next base: position 29,801 of record CAZPKN010000002.1, read on the forward strand.
TCCGATTAAAATAGACGAAGCGTCAATCATTGGCGGGCAAGTTCGTGCTGATTTAATCCAACCGCCAAAAACATTTCTAATCCCTAATTTTTCCTGGGGAATGTTAATATATAAAATTATTAGCGCTTTGATTTTTGGATTGCTTATTATTCTAGTAGGCAAAAAATATCTCTTAGGCTTAGAAGAAAAAATAAAAAACAACCCAAAAAAATTAATCATACCCAGCTTAATTATTTTCTTCGGCATTCCTTTCGCTAGTATAATTTTATTTATAACCATCATCGGAATCCCGCTTTCCTTAACTATTATCGCTCTTTGGCTGATTCTGCAATATCTAGCAAAAATATTAATTATGATGTTGGGCGGCCAAATAATTATTAAATTTTTTAGAAAAGACCGGCCTTTCCATATTATCTGGGCCTTGGTGCTGGGCGTTATTATTTCTTATTTATTATTTTCTCTTCCTGTAATCGGTGGCTTGCTGAGTGTACTGGCAAGCTTAGCCGGCTTAGGCGGACTATATTTATATGTTACCGATAAACCCCGACGTATTTAAAGCTTACGACATTCGTGGCATCTACGGCCAAGATTTCGATAATGAAATTGCTTACCGACTTGGCTTAGCCTTTGTTGAACTTAGGCGTGAAGACGGCGATTTAGATATTAATAAAAAATTAACCATCGCTGTCGCAGCTGACATGCGTTTGTCGTCACCGGCTCTTAAAGAAAACTTAATCCGCGGCTTAATGGATGCTGGGGCAGACATTGTTGACTTAGGTCTAGCCGCTACACCAACCTTCTATTTTGCGGTAGGGAAATATAATTACGATGGAGGCATTATGGTTTCCGCTTCGCACAACCCTAAAGAATGGAACGGTTTTAAGGTTGTAAGAGCTAAGGGGGTTCCTGTGAGTGGTGAAACTGGTTTAATAACTCTAAGGGATAAGGTTTTGGCTAATCGATTCTTATTAGCCGAAGATAAGGGTTTTATTAATAAGAATCAATCAGCTTTAAATGATGAATTAACTTATACTTGGTCGCTAACTAATAAATCAAAACTAAAAAACTTTAAAATTGTTGCCGACACGGCCAGCGGCATGGGCGCTTTATACCTAGATAAATTACTTAAAGATTTACCGGGCGAACATATTCGTCTAAACTTTCCTTTAGACGGAACCTTTCCAGCACATGAAGCCGATCCTTTAAAAGAGGAGAATTTAGAAGAATTAAAAAAAGCGGTTATTACCCATCAAGCCGATTTAGGCATCGCAACAGATGGAGATGGCGATAGGGTATTTTTTGTTGATAATAACGGAAAAGTAATTAATCAAGCGATTGTTCGTGGACTACTTGCGAAAGCCTTTCTAAAAATAAAACCAAGCTCAAAAATAGGTTATGATGTCCGGCCAGGAAAAATTACCGCTGATTTAATTACTGAAAATGGCGGCGAAGCAGTTATAACTCGCGTCGGGCATTCTTTGATTAAAGAACAGATGATAAAAGAAAATATTTTCTTCGCCGGCGAATCATCGGGACATTTTTATTTCAATAGCGAAATGGGTTGTTTCGAATTTCCGTCTTTAATGATTTTAAAACTAATGGAAATATTTTCAGCTTCAAACGAACCAACCAGCGACCAAATTAAACCTTATGAAAAATATTTCTTATCAGGAGAAATAAATCGCGAGGTTAATAATAAAAAAGCGGTCTTTGACCGCTTAAAAGAAAAATACTCCGAAGGAACTATTAATGAGCTTGATATTTTTACTATTACTTATCCTGATTTCTGGTTTAATGTCCGCGGCTCTAATACGGAAGCAAAAATTCGTCTCAATCTAGAAGCGGTTAGCCAGAAAATTATGGAACAAAAAAGAGACGAGATTCTAGAATTAATTAACTAGCCTAACATATACAAAAAACCGGTCTAATAATGAACTGGTTTTTTTATTAAAAGAAAAATTATTTTTTTTCTCTTCTTATCCTATACATCTGCTTTGACTTATTAGTAACAACTAAAATAGTTAACACGGCAATATAAGAAGAAACAATCGAATTAGGAATTTGGTAATAATTATTAAATACCAAGCTACAAATTAAAAGTAAAAATATTATCAGCGACCAAATAATCACAAAAATTTCGCCAGGATGTTTTTCAGAATGTTTATTGTACCAGCGTTCGAATTCTTTATCGCCGACATAAATAGCTAAAACACCGACATAAATGGCGGCGATAACGTTTAATAAACTTGACAAGCGATTGCCCTGCTGTAAATCAATAATAATCGCCGTAAAGAAAAAGATGGACCAGAAGTTTATCAAGTAGCGCCAAAAATTAATTTTTTTAGAAACTTTATTTGGTCTTTTTAAAGCCAAGCGGCTAGTTTTTTTTAATTTATTCATATTTTAAGAATAAGCCTTCTTAATATAGTCATTTAAAACTCTATCCATATTAAAATAAGAAGCATTTAGGGCAATAGTTGCTCGCATCATTTTCAGCCATTTTTCCGGATAATGATAATAAAGGGGCAAGACTTTTTTTTCTAATGTTTCGTATAAGTCAGGCGCCTCATTAATAGTCCAGCCCGTTTTATTTTTAACATACCCTTCCGGCCACCAACCATCGAAGGTGCTAATTTGCATAATGCCGTTGTGAGCCGCTTTCATGCCGCTAGTGGCCGAGGCTTCATTGGGCAGGGCGGGATTGTTCAGCCAAACATCCGAACCGGAAACTAGAAGCTTCGCCATCTCTAAATCATAATTTTCCAAAAAAACAATTTTTACTTCCGGAAAAAGTTGTTTAATTCTCTTATTTGTCTCGCTAATTAAAGTGCGTCCGATTTCGTCATCTGGATGAGCTTTACCAGCGTAGATAATCTGAATAGGGCCGGATTTTTTATTTATTTCTTTTACTCTCTCTAAATCAGATAATAACATCGTCGGCCTTTTATAGGGGGCAAAACGGCGGGCAAAAGTTATAATTAGAGCTTCTTCAGAAAAATTAACTTTTTTCTGGCGGGCAATAAATTTAATTAATCTTTGCTTTGCCAATAGATGCGCCTGTTTAATTTCGCCTAAAGAAATACCGGCGGCTTTTTTGAGCTGGCGGTTATCTTGTCGCCAGTTAGGAATAAATTTATCAAATAAGGCGCTCATTTCCGGCGACACCCAAAAAGAAGATTCGACGCCGTTAGTAATAGCTTCAATATTGAAATCAGAAAACATTTCGCGAGAAACGCGACCATGTTTTTTAGATACGCCATTAGCATAAGAACTAAAGAAAAGCGCTAATTTTGTAAAATTAACCGTATCATTTTCCATTATTTCTTTTATCTGCGTCGGAAAATCCGGCTGATACTTTAATAAAAATTCTCCGAAGAAAACGTCATGTCCGGCCGGAATAGGTGTATGGGTTGTAAAAACTAGTTTATCTCTAACTTCTTTTATTTTTTGCGCTTCACTGTCTTTTTTAGAATTTAAAAACAACTCTACTCCAGCTAAAGCGCCGTGGCCCTCATTAAGATGGATTTTAGAAATTTTTTCTAAACCAAGTTTCTTTAAAAATTTAACCCCGCCCCGGCCGAGTAAAATTGCTTGCTTTAGTTTTTTACGTTTATCGCCGGGATATAAATTTTCACATAAACGACGATGTTTTTCACGATTCTCTGGCCAATCGGTATCTAAGAAATAAATCGGTATTTTTAAACCATTATTATGTTGTAAGAAGTAGCGCCAAACTCTAAACAAAACTTTATCCGCACTAATATTTAAATACATTTTCCCAGGCAGAAGCTCTAATTTTTTAAGATTACTTTTGTCGGCTTGCTCTTCTTGTTTTCCTTTAGGACTAATAACCTGTTTAAAATAACCATGCTTATTTAAAAGAGTTATCCCTATCATAGGAAATTTCCGACGAGAAGCGGCGCGCAAAATATCGCCCGCTAAAACTCCTAACCCGCCGGCATAAGTTTTTAAATCTTTTTCAAGAGCTATTTCCATACTGAAATAGGCGACCGATTGATTTATTTTTTTATTCATAGTATTTGAGTAGAGATATTATTATAACATTTTTTTGACTTTATAAAAAATAAAAAAGAGCTCGGTTAAAAGCTCTTTTAAAAACAAGTTATAATTATCACAGCCAGTCTTCGATAACTTTAAGTTCTTCTAATAAGCTATTGGAAGAATTTAAAACAATCGTTCCCGCTTGATTATTAACTACGTCCCAGACTGTTTTTTTAGAGACCGGAGTCTCGTCTGAATCAGGCGGCAAGATTTGTTCCTTTAGCTCCAACTCCGCCCTTAGAAAATAACTGGCGGACATCTTTTTAAAGCCCTTTACATCTCCTGATAAATAAATGGAATATTTATCAGGTTTTTTTCCGGGAATGGTAAGATTCACTTCATTATTACCGTAAGCCTCATCTGCCTTTTTTTGCAGATTTTTTAAGCTGCTTACTAACGCAGAAATTTGCCCGTAATCTCTTTTCTCCAAATGGCTAATCAGCCCGTCAAGTCGATTAGTCCTCTGAAGCGGATAAATAATTTGGTAGAATCTGACGATTGCCTCCACCTTATTAGTCATAAAGTAGAGAGATCTCAAATTGGCTTGCAATTCATAAAGAAATTTTCTTTTTTCTCTTATGAACTTATAGTGCCCGGAAAAAAGACAAACAATAAAGGCAATGATTTTTTTCATAACAATATATTTTATGAATAAGAGCAACATGCTCTTGTTCTGGTTAATATTTCAAAGAACGATACTCTAATTTAGCTAATCATTGGATAATTGTCAAATAGGCGCCTGATACAAAATCTAGAAATTTTTTTAATGGAATATTTGATAAATTGATATAAAGAAGACCCACCTTGTTATTGTGGGTCAAATATATTTTGAGAAATCTACTCTCTTAATCCCCTGGAAAAATCCAAAAGTTAAACGGAGCATTAAGTACTGTTAATCCGACAACATAGCCAACCCCTATTTATGATTTTTATAACACATTCTCCAAATTGCTGCAGCTGAAATAAACACACCAATGCCAATACATATACACCCAACAACCTTGTAATCTGTTTCTAGCAAAAATAAAACCCCAACAAATAAAATTAAAAGTGATTGGATTAGTATTATGAACCTGGTCTTTTTTCCACCATATTTAACATCCATAGGCATCCTTCCTCCAGTGTAGTGACCTGGGGAATACATATTATTATTCCATTCCTTAAGATCATCAATATAACTTTTTTTAGACATATTTTGTTGTAGATTATATATAGCAGAACATAAACCTTGTTTAATCTTCTATTTAATCCTCAATTAGCTGCTTTTCTTCTTAATAATGTCTTAACGAATTTATTATTTATTATTTTCTTGTCTCTTTGCACAACTTTTAGTTTGACCTATAATCAATTAAATTATATCATTCTAACCGTAAAGCTCAACTTCACACCCTACATCAAAGAAAAACGAGCTTTTAGACTTGTCTTTTCCAAATGGGGTGGCTAAGCACAAAACTTGGAAAACTTTTTTAATAGAATATTTGGTAAATTATCCTAATTAATCATCCCTCTACAACTTTGACTGCCACAATTACATTTTGAGCCAGGATCCAAGTAAAAAGATGTTATTTCTTCTCCTGATTTAATATCTCTTGTGGCCACATCGGACTTATTTATAGATTTAGTATTTGGGTCACATGAATGATTAACAAATTTTTCTGGCGATTGCATCAAGAAGTAATTTCCATCCTGATTCATTAAATACTGATTATTTTCTTTTGTTAAATCTTCGAATTCTTTTTTACTAATTATTTTTGGGTGCCACAAGATTACCACCTCTCCTTTTTTAAAATCACGAGCAGCAAAAACCCCTTTATTATTTATTTTTGACTTTTTTATAACGATGTTTTCCATTTAATAATTATAACATTTTTAATTTAGTTTGCCTTCCCATCATGGCTAAAACAAAAATAACCCCAAAAAATGGGGTTATTTTTATATGGGTGGCTAATCGAAAAACTTGGCAAACTTTTTTGATGGATTATTTAGTTACTTTTTTAACAGACAAATAAATTGCTGTAATAATAGCTACAAAAAAAGAGATAAATGAAATAGCACCTGTTGTCAGACAAAAGTATAGGTCATATCCTGAATAACAATGAGACAAAAGAGACTGCAGTACTGTGTCGTCGCAAGGATTGAATCTATTAATTATGGCTCCTATGCTAGGCATTTCATTACTGACAAGAACATACATTAATAGAAATAACAAGCTAATCAGAATAGAAATTTTAAACGTTTTGTTGTTACACAGCTTTTTAAGTAATTGCATAATTTAAAGATTATTTATATCTTACTAAACTATAACAAAATATTTTGTAAAACTCAATTTTATATCTTATATCAAAGAAAAAACGAGCCTGAAAGCTCATCTTTTCAAAAGGGGGTGCCTAGAGAGAATCGAACTCTCGCTAGCTGGACCACAACCAGCCGTTCTACCATTAAACTATAGGCACCATACTTTATTTATATTTTTTCATTAAAATTATGAACCAAAAAATGACAATTCCAACACAGCCAAACTAAATTACTAATATCATTATTCTTTCTATTGTGATCTTTATGATGAATTAGTAAGACTCTTCTATCCTTCATCCCACACAATACACATAAGGGGGTAACTTTATTTTCCTTCATTATTCTATGGTAAGTAAACTCCCCTCCGCGCCAATTAATATGTCTATTACCTATGTATTTTTTATTTCTCCAAACCGTCTGACATGTTTTACTACAAAAAAATTTGCCACTTTTAGAATGTTTTAAGTCCTTTTGAGTCTTCCAAGCCTCCTTACCACACACATCACAGGCAATAAATTTACCAGTTTTTTGACCTTCATACTGACAAATAGTTGAACAAAATTTGCCATAACCCCTTTTTAATTGACTAGGCTTAGCATAAAACTCTTTACTACAAATTTTACATTTAACGTTTGGCATATGTAATGCCATTGTATTGTGAAACAACCCAGTTGTCAACCATTAACACATCAACCTTAAGACGTACGCCCGGGGGGAATCGAACCCTCATTAAGAGCTTAGAAGGCTCCCGTTCTATCCATTGAACTACGGGCGCAAATTAAAAACCAATTCTAAATAAATAGGAATCGATTCTGGTTTTATACTAATAAAAATACTGCCTTCTGTCAACTTAACCATTTCTTTGCCTAACTGCCTCATAAATGAGAATAGCAGCTGAAACTGATACATTTAGGGAGTCCATCCCTTTAGTCATTGGTATTTTTACCAACTTATCCGCCGCTTTAAGCCAATTAGCACTTAGCCCGTCAGCCTCTGATCCAAGAACTATAGCCGCTGATTTTTTGAGGTTCGCCTTAATATAATTGATTTTTCCGGTTGTAGCGGCGGCATAACTAACTATCTTGTTATTTGTTAACCAGGTGGTTGTTTCTTGAAAAGAGGTGCTAACTATCTTTTGTTTAAAAATAAAACCCTCGCTTGCCCGGATAACATTGGGGTTATAGATATCCGTTTGATTATCGTTGATAATTATTAAATCAACTCCGGCCGCATATGATGTTCTTATTATCGCCCCTAAATTACCCGGTTTCTCTATATTCTCCAAGATAACTATAAGGGGGTTTTTATTCAATTTAACGTTCGCTAGTGTCTTAGAATTGGTCTTGATTAAGGCCAAGCAACCATCAGGATTCTCTTTATAACTAATCTTTCTAAAAGCAGCTTCGGAAACTTCACAAACAAGATCAGTGTTGATTTTGAGCTGTTTAAAATTATGATTTTTGTCTAAAGATTGACAAAAGAAAAGCTCTTTGATTTCTAAACCCGATTCTAAAGCTGATAGTGTTTCCCGAAAGCCATCAACCAAAAAAACTCCTTGCTCTTTTCTAGCACTAGCCTTTTTCAATTTAACCAACTCTTTAATTTTTTTATTATCCACACTATCAATCTTATTCATAAAACAATAATAGTTATTTTATAAAAATTCTAAAAACTTCGGTTTTCTGATATAATAATTCTATCTTAATAATATATTTTATGCCAATTCCTCAATTAAAACCCCGCCGAAGCGTCTCCTGGAAGGAAAATCACTCCTCCCTCAAGAAAACAGCCTCGCCTAATTATTCCCGAAAAAAAGCTAAAAAACAACTAAAAACAACTTTAGTAAAAATCGCTCTATACCTAGTGGCCTTTTTTGCTTTAATCACCCTAATTACCATGTTATGGCTTTCTCGAGACCTGCCAAACCCTAATCAGTTAATGGAAAGAGAGGTCGCTCAAAGTACTAAAATTTACGACCGAACAGGGGAAAACATTATTTATGAAATTAGTGGTGAACAGCGACGCACTCTAATTAAATTAGAAGATCTGCCAGACTATGTGAAGAATGCTACTATTGCCATTGAGGATAAGAATTTTTATAAGCATGGCGGCTTCAGTATTTGGGCAATGTTTAGAACAGCGATCACTAATGTAATTTATAGACGCAGCGCCGGCGGCTCAACTCTTACCCAACAATTTATTAAAAATGCCGTCTTAACTAATGAGAAAAAAATTAGCCGTAAATTAAAAGAACTGATTCTTGCCTATCGTCTAGAACAAAAATTTTCCAAAGATGAAATACTACAGATGTACCTTAATGAAATCCCTTATGGTTCTAACGCTTATGGAGTAGAAGCAGCCAGTCAAAAATATTTCGGCAAAAGTAGCCGTGACCTAACAATTGCTGAAGCCGCCACCTTAGCCGCTCTAACTCAATCACCTAGTCGTTACTCTCCATATGGACCGAATAAAGATATTCTCTTAGGAAGAAAAGATTATGTCTTAGACTTAATGACTGAACAAGGATATATTTCTGAAGAAGAACGAGACGCAGCTAAAGAAGAAGAGTTGTCTTTTAAAGGACGTGACAATAATATGATTGCTCCTCACTTCGTCATGTATATTAAGGGACTCCTTTCAGAAAAATATGGAGAGAAAACCGTCGAACAAGGCGGATTAAAAATTTATACAACCCTTGATCTTTATAAGCAACAAATTGCCGAAGAAATAATTACTGAAAAAACTAAAGACTATCCCCAAAAATACAATGCGAGCAATGCTGCTTTAATTTCTATTGATCCAAAAACTGGAGAAGTTTTAGCGATGGTGGGTTCGCGTGATTATTTTGACGATTCTATAGACGGGCAAGTTAACGTAACCATTCGTCCTCGCCAACCAGGATCATCAATGAAACCGATTGTCTACGCGGCCTTATTTGAAAAAGGCTACACTCCAAATACCTTGCTTTACGACGTAATAACTAATTTTTCAACCAACCCAGCTGATCCATACACCCCAAAAAATTATGATGGATCTGAGCGCGGCCCAGTTACTATTCGGCAAGCTCTCGCTGGATCTTTAAATATCCCCGCTGTTAAAGCTATTTATTTAGCTGATATTAATAATGTCCTTGATTTGGCTGATAATATGGGTTACACGACTTTAACTCAACGTAATCGTTTTGGACTCGCTTTAGTTTTAGGCGGTGGTGAAGTTAAAATGATAGAACATGTTAATGCTTACAGCGCCTTCGCTCGCGATGGACAAGTTAACTCAATAATTAGCATTCTCAAAGTTGAAGATAAAGATGGAAAAACTTTAGAGGAAAACAAGCCAGTTGAGAAGAAGGTTTTAAGCTCACAGGTCGCCCGAATGATTAATAGCGTCCTGAGCGACAATGAAGCCCGCTCTTACGTCTTTGGTGCTAAAAACTATCTAACCCTCGGTAATCGACCGGTAGCGGCTAAAACAGGAACTACTAATAACTTCCATGACGCCTGGACGATTGGCTACACCCCCTCACTAGTAACCGGGGTCTGGGTTGGAAATAGCAATAATAAGCCGATGACTGGAAAAGCTGATGGTAGCGTCGTAGCCGCTCCAATTTGGCAAGAATTCATGTCTAAGGTTCTTGGGGATACACCAGTAGAATCGTTTAAGGAACCTGATGATTATACAACCGGCAAGGCGGTTTTAGATGGAGAGTTAGACTATACTAATATCCAAATTGATAAAGAAACGGGACTATTGGCTTCTCCGGAAACACCTTTAGAAAATTTAGAAGATGTTTCTATTCCTAGACACCACAGCATACTTTTTCACGTTAATAAAGATGATCCTCGCGGAGAAAAACCATCTAATCCAGAAAATGACCCTCAATTTTCTATCTGGGAAGAAGCTATAAAAAAATGGGCAGAAAAAAATTCCACCTCATCAATTTCTCTACCAGATGGCTACGACGAGAGAAATAATGAAGATAATAAACCAACCATTAAAATAATTAGCCCGGCTAATAACAGCATTGTTGATAGCACCTTATTAGAAATATCTCTAGAATCAGAGGCCAAGCGCGGAATTTCGCGGACAGATTATTATTTAAATAATGTTCTATGGCAAACAAAAACTGGCGAGAACAAATTATTAACCACTTATCTCCCCCCGCTTAATAATGGCTACCAAAAACTTAAAGTCCGAGTTTGCGATGATGTTCAAAACTGTTCTATTCATGAAGTTAATTTTAATCTACTCATTAAGGACAACCCCGTTTCAAACAGTAAAAACTATCTATCACTAGTCTCCCCACATTCCGGAATTGCTGTTAACCAGCAAGACTTCCCCCTAACAATTACTTTTAGTTTACCTGCTCCCGGTCGAGCCGCCCAAATAAAATTATTTCAAAAAAATTCATCAGGAGAAATAAAACAATTAACTAGCCTAAGTAATAATATTAATTTTCAAAATTCTCTAGAATGGGTTAACCCTGGGGCAACAGGAACTTACCAAATTTTTGGTGAGTTGTATGACTGGAACGGTGATGTTATAAAAAGTGAAGAAATAAGCGCTATTGTAAACTAATAGTTATCATTTATGCTTTAAAACACAAAACCCTTCAAGTTGGAGGGTTTTGTTATTAGGTAGTCTTGCTCTAAAACTATTGTCTAATCGGCATAACTATATAAAGATAACTATCATCTTTTTCTGGTCTAACCACACAAGGGGTCATATTATTTAAAACACTAAGGCGGACAAAGCTTCCCTCTATATTATTTAAACCATCAAGCAAATAACGATAATTAATAGTAACTTCATTATCATCACCATTAACCTCGCATTCTAATTCAACTTGGCTCTCCCCGCTAGTCCCGGAAAATGACGAAACTAATAGTTTAGACTTAGAAAAGATAAGAGTAATATCATTTATTCCCGCCTTAGAGAATAAAGCGGCCGCCTTAACCGCTCTAATCAACTCACCTCTTTCCACTAAAATATTAGTTTGGCTTTTACTAGGAATAATCTGCTTATAATCAGGGTAGTGTCCGTTTATCAGACGAGAAATTAATTCAACAGAATCAAAAGTGAATAGTATTTGATTATCTGACAAATAAAAATTTATTTCCGCCGCTTGCCCATCAATCTCATCTTCAAAATTATTCAGAATTCTAAGTAATTCTTGAATGGTTTTAGCGGGAACAATAATTTTTTGTTCCTCATCCTTAAAACCATTTCTTTTTACCTTAATTTCCTTCTCCGCTAATCTGTAACTATCCGTTGCCGCTAAAAATAGTTGTTCACCAATAAAAGAAAACAATACTCCAGTTAGCTCAGCCCTGTTTTCACTACTAGAAACAGCAAACACTACACTATTTAAAGATTTTCTAAGCTCTTTAAGATTACAGGAAAAATAATTATCACGAGAAATACTAGGAATAAGGGGGTAGTCCTTAGCCGACTCCCCTTTTATTTTTGTTTTATAATTTCCACACTCAATACTAAGATCATCACCCTTTAAATCAACTTTAACCTTTTCTCCACTACTTAATAATCCAATATATTCATTTATTAACTTAGAATCGACCGTAAACTCTCCCTCTTCCTCAACCTTACCCCTTATTTGATGGTTTATACCTATTTCTAAGTTTGTGCTAATAAACTCTATCGTCGAAGACTTAGCTTTTATTAGGATATTATTTAGGATTGGTAAATTAATATTTTTAGAACTAACGTGTCCAGTGATGTTTAATCCTCTTTTCAAGTTTTCCTGCAGACTAATGAATTTCATATAGCTATTTTATTATATATTTATATATAAATAATTAATAACAATAATAAGGGGGGTGGATAACTACTATTTTATTGATATTTTTTAGTATTTACTGGGGTAAATAAGGGTTTCTCTGTTGAAAAAATTAGGGATACAAAAGGGAATAAATTTAATAACTTGTTGTTAACTTTATAATTATTTATTTTATTAACAAATCATTAAAAGTTTTACTTAGGATATTAACAATTTTATTAACAGTATTTGGCGGGCTTATCCACAAATTAATAAGAGCGGTTAAAAAGTTGGCGGATTGATTCAAGGTCTTGTTTCATTCTTTCGTTACCCTTTTCTTTTATCTCTTGATAAATTTTATTGTAGGCATGCATGGCGGTTGTGTGATCGCGGCCACCTAACTCATTTCCGATACTGGGGTAGGATGCATTTAATTCTTCTCTAATTAAATAAATAGCGATTTGTCTTGGTCCGACTAACTCTTTTTTGCGGCTTTCGCTGATTAATTCCTTAGAGCTGATATTGTAAAACTTAGCGACCGCTTCGATAATTTCTTTTGGTGTTAGGGATTTTGCTTGGATACTCGAAATATAATCCCCTAACACATCTTTAATGGTTTTTAAATTCGGCTCTATTTCTTTAAATTGGTGGAAGGCGATTACTTTAATAAGAGCCCCCTCTAGTTCTCTGATATTATTTTGAACGTGTTCGGCAATATAAGCTAATAATTCACGCTCTAAATGAAAGTTCTTTTCATTAGCTTTTTTTTCTAAAATAGCAATTTTTGTTTCAATATCTGGTTTTCCGACATCAGCAACCATACCGGCCTCAAAGCGAGAGACTAAACGCTTTTCGATGGCGGGAATTGATTTAGGCGCACGATCAGAGGTTAAGACTATTTGCTTATCGTTTTGGAGGAGTTCGTTGAAAGTATGAAAGAATTCTTCTTGTGTTCCATCTTTACCGCCCATAAACTGAACATCATCTACTAATAATAGATCAACGTTGCGATAGAGATTTTTAAACTCCTTGGCTTTTCCAGTAGTTACGGCCTGAATGTAATTATTAGTGAATTTTTCACTAGTTGTATATAAGATTTTACCGTTTGTTTTAGCCACTTCATTACCAATCGCTTGTAAGAGATGGGTTTTACCTAAACCAACGCCACCATAAATAAAGAGGGGGTTATAAGCCCGTCCTAAATTATTAACAACTGCTAGACAAGCAGCGTGAGCTAGTTCGTTTCCCTTTCCAACAATAAAACTCTCAAAAACGTAACGAGGATTTAAACCATGTTTTCCGGGCGCAGCTGAATTATTATTATTTACTAGAGGTGAGGTTTTTGGTAAGACCGGCTTTTCTTCAATAGAAACACTATCATTAGCTGTTTCAGTCGGAGTATTAATTTGAAAAGTAGCCTGTGGTCCTTTCTTTAACTCTATTTTATAAATTATTTCCTGAATTTTTTGTTTACTAACATTTTCTAAGGCGCTTAAAATATTTTTATGATATTTTTCCTCTAGCCATTTTTTAACAAACGCGTTCGGCACACAAATAACTACTCGTTCGTTTTCAAAAGAGGAAATAAAAGTATCCTTAAACCAGGTAATAAAGTTAGCCCGTGATAAGTTGAGTTCTATTTCTCCTAAAACAGCCTGCCAAACTTGTTCGTTATTCATAAGCAAGGGATTAATTTAAACAAAAAACCACATAAATTAAAAGCAGTTTTGCAATATTTCTATTATATTAAATATAGTACTTATTAACAAGCCGAAGCATTGTTAAAAATATGTTAATAAATAGTGGATAATTATATTAGAGAGCTTTTTATTTAAATTGACTTTAATAAATAAAGGTGTTATCCTTTCTAGCAGAATAGTAAATTAAAGAATATTTAGTTATGCCCCAAAGAACTTATCAGCCAAGCAAGCGCCGGGCTAGTAAAAAACACGGATTTCTAAAGAGAATGTCAACCGCTACCGGTCGGGCCGTTCTTAAGAAACGCCGCGATAAAGGCCGTAAAACCCTATCCAAATAGTAAGCGAGTTTGCATGTTAGATAAAAAAAATCGAATACGCCTTAATAAAGAGTTTGACCAGATTTTTAAAACTGGCCAATCTTTTTATGGTAAAGCTTTTGGCGTTAAGGTTATTAAGACCTCTAATGAAAAAACCCGCCTAGGACTGCTTGTTGGTACTAAAATTAGCAAAAAAGCTGTCGTTAGGAACAAAATAAAAAGACAAATCAGAGAAATAGTCCGCGCAGAACTACCTTTGTTAAGGGGGTCGCATGATCTAGCAGTGATTGCCCTGCCTCTGTCGGCCGAAAGCGACTTTTCTTTTTTAAAGTCTGACTTACAGGCCGCTTTTAAAAAGCTAAGATTATATAGATAATATGAATAGGTTTGGTACATTTTTATTTAATATTCCTAAAAAAGTTGTTATATTAATTATAAAATTTTACCAAAAAACCCTATCTTTTGATCACGGTCCGCTTAAAAATATCTATCCCCATGGCTTTTGTCGTTTTTATCCAAGTTGTTCGGAATATGGGATTCAAGCCTTTGAGAAATATGGAGTTATTAAGGGAGGAATTTTAACTATTTGGAGAATTTTGAGGTGTAATCCTTGGAATAAAGGGGGAAATGATCCATTAAAATAAGTTTAATATAAGTTAAATATATATGGGCAATTTTTTTACAGCCATTTTTTATCAGCCGATTCTTAACCTTTTGGTTTTCTTATATAATACGGTTTCTTTTCAGGATTTAGGAGTCGCTATTATTCTCTTAACGGTTATTATTAAGGCGATTCTCTGGCCTTTTGGTAAACAATCAATTAAATCTCAAAAAGCCCTTCAAGAGCTCCAGCCGAAACTTGATGAATTGAAGAAACAATACGGCGACGACAAGGTCGGTTTAAGTCGGGCGACCATGGATTTATATAAAGAAAGTAAGATCAATCCCCTTTCTTCTTGTTTTCCTCTTTTAATTCAACTCCCGTTTCTATTTGCAGTTTATCGAGTATTTAGAGATGGACTAAATAATAAGTTAGATTTAGTTTATTCCTTCATCCATAAGCCGGAAGTTATCCAAGGAATGTTTTTAGGATTCTTAGATCTTAATAAGCCAAATATTTATTTAGCAGTTTTAGCCGGTCTAGCTCAGTTTTGGCAGGCAAAAATGATGTCGACTAAAAAACCGGTTATAAAAACAGACGGTTCAAAGGACGAAAGTATGACGGCTATTATGAATAAGCAGATGTTATACTTTATGCCGGCGATTACTGTTTTTATTGGAGCCTCTTTGCCGGGCGGCTTAACTCTTTATTGGTTTATAATTACGCTTTTAACTGCTCTGCAACAAGTACTTATTTTTAAGAATATTGATAAAAACAAGAAAGAAGTAAAGACTGTTGAAGGAGAAATTATTTAAATATTTAAACAGGTATTATAAAACGCCTCCGATTTTTCGGAGGCGTTTTAATTTTAGAAGATAATATTTATTGAGAGGAATCGGTAGTTGAGGACGTATTATTCGACGGATTTTCCACTACAGTTTCGTTAGTAGGCGCTTCGTTTGAAGTAGATTCTGCAATAGGCTTAAGTGTTTCTTCTGGCAAGGCTTTACCGATTAAACAAACTTCGCGCCAAGGGACATAATGCGAGTTAAATCTTTTTTCGACAACTGGGGTTGTAGTTGAATTTTCTGGATAGGTAACTTTATAATCGAAATAAGCATCAGCGCCGTTATGGGCTTTTTCAGTACACTTTTTTTCTCCTGGAGCGAGCTCATCAGTTTCTACGTATTTAGTCGGAGCGGGTTTTACAATATTATAAATAACCGGTTCGCCAACCTCGACTGTTCGCCCATCTTTTTTACCCCAGAAATCAAAATAAATATCATCCTTAGTAAGGCGAGCTTGGATTAAGATGTAATTAGGAGTGTCATTAATAAAGCGAACATCAGGGTTAGGAATATAAACAGCCGCGTCCGTTCCGGCCGGCTCATAGTAAGAGACCCGATAAGAATGGTTTCGCCTAGCGGTAATCGGTAAACCGGATTGAATAGCGGAGCGGAATATAGTAGTCGCAATTTGGCAGAGGCCGCCACCATATTCAGGAATTGTTTTATTGTCTTTAATAACTAACTCTGGAAAATATCCGGTCTCGGCGCTAACATCGCCTAAAACTTTAACTAACGAGAACTCTTCTCCAGGGGCTAATAAGACACCATTAACAGCGTCTGCTCCGACCTGGATATTTTTACGGCGATTAGTGGGCGACCCAGCAAAATTAGAGTGGCCAATGCCAATAATCTCTTGAATATTATAAGTTTCTTCGCCGCTTGGGTCTTCACTCACTACCTCTTCAATAGCGAGCACAACATCCTTCTGTTCTGACAAGAAGGCGCTGCTAATTAGATTAGTAGAAGAGGCGATGTCGAGCTTTTGCCCGCTTATGCCCTTTTGCCAGGCGCTCACTTTACCATTTTTCATTTCAAAGCGTGGCCTAGTTGCTTCAATATTAACCTCCGGAGCGATAGTGTTTTCTAGATAATCAATAATTTTTGTTTCATCGAAAGCTAAAGCTAAATTTCGTCCAGAGCCAGACACGGACAACCAAGTAGCTATTTTTTCTGGGCCAATTGTCCAGAGCTTAGAAGTTGTTTCTGAATTTATTTTTTTATAACGCAATTTTAAAGCTTGACCATTTATTAAGCGGCGAGCCTCTTCCTCAAAATCTTGTAAATCGGCGCTCTTTATTTCCGGGTATTTGGATTGAGTTTTTAGAGCGATGGGGTTGTTCTCTAGATATTTTAAGTTGTCATCTAGCCCTTCTAGAACTAGGCGGTAATTTATTTCTTTGCCAACTTTCTCCGGGCTAATGTTAAGTTTTTCGGCACCTTTTTCAAAAGTGAAAAAAGCATTAGCCGGGGCAATAACTAGTTCAGAGAAGGCGGTATTAATAATTTCTTTAAGACGTTCATCTTCTAAGTCGTAGATGATGGTAAAATTTTTATTATTTTCTCCGGATAATTTATAAAGCAGATAAAGGAAATAGTTGTTATTTCCAGTTTCGGAAATAATTTTTTGGATTGTTTCTTCGGTATTAAAAGTTAGCAGGCGATATGACAGGTCAGGCTCAAAAGAGTCGCTAGCCAGCTCTATCGTCGCTACTCTCTCGCCATAAGAAAAAGTCAGGCCATTTTCTATTAAGTTCTCTGCTTTAGTATTAATAATATCTCTAGCCTCAGCCGGGGTTTTTCCTGATAAGTCTAAATTACCGATGTGCACGCCAGGATAAAAACGGTTTTCATACTGTGTTTTAAAACGGTAGAAGGAAAATAAAAAAATCGCGCCTAGTAAAGCGATAACTAAGGCGATTAACAGTTTAAGTAATTTTTTGCGGTTTTTCATAGGTTTATCCGCTTAATCTTTGACTTTAACTTCTATTTTACTAGGCAAGCTCTTGTATAGAGAAATAGTTAAAACGCCATTTTCTAAGTCGGCCTCGACTTTTTTGTTATCAACTTCGCTCGGCAATATTATGGAGCGGGAAAATGGACCCCAATAACATTCCCGGTATAAGTAATCTTCTTCGCTAACGGTTTCTTTAAGATTACGTCGCCCTTTTATGGTAAGCAGATCATTATGGAGGGATATTTTTAAATTTTCCGGCTTAACACCAGCAATCGTTGACTTAATAATTATTTTTTTATCGGTTTGGAAAACGTCAACCGCTAATTGCCCTTCAATCTCTCCGTCTTCATAATTTATCCAATCATTAATCGACGGTTCCTCGCTTTCTTTTACTAAGGAATATTTGTTTTTTTTATGAAAAATCATATAGTTTGTTCTTTCTTCTAATTTACCAATTTTTTCACTTAATGTAAATGTCTCTATAAAAAAATCCCCATTAATACTGGGGATTTTTTGTGGGCCCGACAGAACTCGAATCTGTGACCTCTACGATGTCAACGTAGCGCTCTAACCAACTGAGCTACGAGCCCATAATGTATGGGTGGGCATAGATGGATTTGAACCATCGACCCCCGCTTTATAAGAGCGGTGCTCTAACCACTGAGCTATATGCCCATTATAATGGGTCAAATTAAAGATTTCAAGAGGCGTGTAGCATGACCTTGCTTTTGTTTATACCACTAAGCCCCTAATTTTTCAAGTTTCTTTTTTAGCTCAGGAATTATCATGGTGCTGGCTGTTTCTAAGTCTTGTTTTACTATTGCAGTAGCTAATCGGCCATTCCCTTGGAAAGCATATTCCTTTAATATATCCAAGGCGTCGATATTTTTCAGAGAATATAAAATTAACTCAGTTTCACTAATAGACTTTTCATAAAAGACGACTACTAGGCTGGCTCGCGGAATATTAATAATTAACTCGTCGACGACTTCATCGAGATCTTTTAAAGAGGCCTCGGCTTCTCGTAAATGCTTCGCGGTTAATTTTGACCAAATTAAACTTTCATTATTTTCAGCATGAAGATGGCTGAGAAACTTTCCCCAAAGCCTGAGCGTTTTAATGTTACGAGAACGATAAAGATGAGTGATAATTTCTTCACGTCGCGCCTGATAGGCAATTAACTCAGAACTGGCTAGTAAAGTGCGTGGAGTTAGATTAGTACTTTTAAAATTTTTAGTTTTTTGGATTATTCCGGTTAAGAGACAAGTCGCGACATCTCCGCTAAGTAATTCGGGGCGGTAATTTTTCAGAAGATAGAAGACTATTTCTGAGAGAGCAACTGCATTCAAGTCAACAAAATTAATCTGGCCAAAGTCTTCGTTATTTGGCTGGTTATCAATATTTATAATCGGCGTCTTATAGAAAAACTCGATATTTTGATCATAAATAGCGCCTAGAGACTCTAATTCGTTTACTCCGATAGTAATGATTAAATCATATCGAAATTCCCCGGCGCGAGTATTAACATCTTCCGCCTTAAACCAACCCTCGGATGGAGAAATAATAAAATCCAAACGATTGTTTTCAACAGCGTATTTTATTTGGCTAATTTTTGCTTGGCTAATATCAACAGAGACAATAAAGCGGCGCAAGTTGCTTAAAGATTTTTCAATTACAGTATAATTAGGCAAAAAAGAAAAAAGATTGTTTTCTTGGACGGTTTGTCCAGCGATAGAGACTGAGCGCCCCTCTTGTTTTAACAATGTCAAAAGAGCCAAGGCGGCAGCAATAGCGTCCCCGTCCTGGTTTTTAGAAAAAGCAATCAAAATATTTTTAGATTTCTCAATTTGCTTGAAAATTTGCTGTTCCAGATTTAACATTTTAGTCACCAAAAAAAGTTGTTTAAGCGATAGGCTAACTAATAAATATAGCGCTGTTTTTAGGTAAAGTCAAGCCGCTTATGGTTTGACTTAGGGCGGTTTTTTTGGTAATTTTAAGTTATGAAAAATGAATTAGACAAAGTTTATAATCCCGGAGAACATGAGGACAACACCTATCGTCTTTGGGAAGAATCAGGGTTTTTTAATCCTGATAATTTAAATTGCGCGCCAGAGGCGCCAACGTATACCATAGTTCTCCCTCCTCCAAATATTACCGATAAACTCCATATCGGCCATAGCTGTATGCTAGCAGTCGAAGACTTGCTAATCCGTTATCGTCGTATGGCTGGCTTTAGGACTTTATGGATTCCGGGGACTGATCATGCCGCCATTGCTACTCAAATGGTCGTTGAAAAGCGTATTTTTAAAGAAACTGGCCAAACCAGACATGATTTAGGAAAGGAGCGCCTGTTAGAGGAAGTTTGGAATTTTTTAAGAAGTACTCAAAAAACCATTCTTCATCAGACCAGAAAGATGGGGTCTTCTTTGGACTGGTCCAGAGAAGCCTTTACTCTTGATGATCAGAGACGGCGCGCCGTTAACCGTCTATTTGTTGACATGTATAACGAAGGGATTATTTATCGCGGCGAAAGAATTGTTAATTGGTGCCCGCATTGCCATTCGACCTTAGCTGACGATGAAGTTGAGTATAAAGAACAAAATGCTAAGTTATATACGTTTAAATATAGCCCAGATTTCCCGATGGCCATTTCAACTACTCGCCCAGAGACCAAGCTAGGCGATACTGCCGTGGCTGTTAATCCTAAAGATGAGCGCTATAAAAAATATATTGGCCAAGAATTTTCTGTTAATTTTTGCGGGCAAGATTTAAAAATAAAAATAATTGGTGATAGAAACGTCGAAATGGAATTTGGAACAGGCGCCTTAGGCGTTACCCCGGCTCATTCTATGATTGATTGGCAGATGGCGCAGACTAATAATTTAGAAATTATTAAAGTTATTGATGAGAATGCGCTAATCAGGCCAGGCTTTGGTCGGTATTCCGGTTTAAAAGCCTCTGAAGCTCGTGAATTAATTGTTGAAGAATTACGTAATCAAGGATTAATGGTGTCTGAAGAAGACTTAGTTAATAATCTATCGATTTGTTATCGTTGTGATACTCCGGTTGAACCTTTGCCATCCAAACAATGGTTTGTTTCTGTTGATAAAAAACTAGACAGATTAGGCGGCCAGTCTCTTAAGGAAAAAGCGATTACGGTTGCTAAGGAAGGGGCGATAGAATTTATTCCTGATCGTTTTGGTAAGCGCTATCTGCATTGGATGGAAAATTTGCATGATTGGTGTATATCAAGACAGATTTGGTTCGGCCATAGTATCCCAGTTTGGTATAAAGACGAAGAAGTGTATTGCGGAGAAGTCGCGCCAGAAGGGACCGGCTGGAAGCAAGATGAGGATACACTCGATACTTGGTTTTCTTCAGGGATGTGGACATTTTCGACATTAGGCTGGCCCAATACTTATCAAAACGGCGTAAAAAGCGGCGATTTAGCCCGTTTTCACCCAACACAAGCTCTTGATACTGGTCATGAAATTTTAACTCTCTGGGTTTCACGCATGGTTATGATGTCTTTTTTTGCACTAGGCGAAATTCCTTTTGAAAAAGTTTATCTACACGGAACTATTGTCGATATGAAAGGAAAGAAAATGAGTAAAAGCAAGGGAAACGGCATCGATCCTTTAGAGGTTATCGAAAAATACGGAACAGATTCTTTAAGGCTGTCGTTATTGATGGGAGCAACTCCGGGAAATGATAATCGTTATAGTGAGGAGAAGAACGAATCAAAAAGAAATTTAGTAAATAAAATTTGGAACATCTCACGCTTTATCTTAAATGAAGTTGATGAAAAAGCTTTGGCTACCCCTAAAGACATTGCGCCAGAGTTAAAAACCCTAGCTGATAAATGGATAGTCGGCGAGCTGGAAGCAACCATTAGTGGCGTAACCAGCCGCTTAGATAGTTATGAATTTTCTTTGGCCGCCGAAGAGCTAACTGATTTTACTTGGAATAAGCTAGCGGATTGGTATTTGGAAATATCCAAAGTTGAAAAGGGTAAAGATGAAATATTAGTTTATATCTTAAAAAATCTACTTTCCCTCTGGCATCCCTTTATTCCTTTTGTAACTGAAGCGATTTGGCAAAGTTTCAACACGGATTTATTAATGGTTAGTGCTTGGCCGAAAGCTCCTGGAGCCGAATCAGTCGCGGCAGAGTTTGAAATTATCAAAAAAGTCATTATCGAAATACGCAATGCCCGCAGCCAGAATAAACTTGAGCCATCACGTCGAATAAAAGCGGTTATTTATTCTCCTCGAGATTTTCAGTTGATTAATGATAACCAAGAAATTATTAAAAGATTAAAAACTGGCGTAGAAGAAATAACTGTTCTTGAAAAAGGTGATGAGCCAGCCAAGGCTATTATTGTTCCTTTAGGAGAGCTAACTATTTGTTTATTAGGGGCGATTGATGAAGAAAAGGAAAAAGAACGTCTTTTAAAAGAAAAGATTAATTTAGAAAAATTAATTTCTTCTCAAGAGGCTAAATTAGCCAATCAGGATTTTATTGGGCGAGCCCCGGCTAATATAGTAGCTGCCGAACAAGACAAGCTTGCTAATTATCGTCGCGAATTAGAAAAAATAAACAGCATTAACTAAGAATTATGACTCTTAAAAACTATCTCTTTGTCATGGGTGCGCTTACAGCGGTTTGCTGGGGGATTTTCTTTTTTACCGCCTCCCTAATAGACCCGACTATCACTAATTGGTTTGGATTATCTTTATTTTATCTAGCGCTTTTCTTAGCTCTTTCAGGAACGATTGCTATTTTTGGTTTTGTTTTTAGATTTTTCGCTTTAAAAAAAGAATTAGCTTTTAATCTAGTAAAGAAATCTTTTCATCAATCATTCGTTTTTTCTCTGTTTATTGTTATTTTATTGGTACTAAAATCTAATGGGTTATTTAATTGGCTGAATCTGGCCTTATTAATTATAATTTTTATTGTCGGAGAATTATTTTTTACTGGTTATAGAAAAACACGCGGCTAGTTATATAAATATATGAAAAATAAAATAGAAAAACTAAAAGAAGAGGTTTTGCGTCAATTAGCAGAAGTTAAAGACGACAATCGCTTGCGAGAAATAGAACTGCGCTATTTATCACGTAAGGGAGAGTTTAATGAGATAATGCATAGCCTTAAAGATTTAAGCTTAGAATTAAAAAGAGACTTAGGGGAACTAGCTAATTCGGCCAAGAAAGAGATTCAAGCTCGCTTTCAAGAAGTAAAAGCGCGTTTTGATAATAATCAAAATGAACAAGGCATGGTTGATGTTACTTTGCCCGGCGAAAAATTTCCGCATGGCCATTTACATCCGTTAACAATGGTTCAAAATGAATTAGAAGATATTTTTACTTCCCTCGGATTTATTGTTGGCGACGGTCCAGAGTTAGAAAGCGATTATTATAATTTTACCGCTTTAAATGTTGATCCTTTGCACCCAGCCCGCGACATGCAAGATACTTTTTATATTGATTTAAAAAATAAAGATGGCCAGCATGATTTGTTAATGCGGACTCAAACTTCCCCGGTCCAGATTAGATTAATGAAAAAATATGGCGCGCCCTTAAAAGCGATTATCCCCGGCCGCTGTTTCCGCAACGAAGCAACCGATGCTCGCCATGAACATACTTTTTATCAGTTCGAAGGTTTAATGATAGGGGAAAATATTAATTTTGCTAATTTAAAGAGTTTATTAGAATTAGTTGGTAAAAAACTATTTGGCGAGAATACTCAACTGAGAATGCGTCCGAAATTTTTTCCTTTTGTTGAACCGGGAAATAATGGCGAATATACTTGTTTCTTGTGCCAAGGAAAAGGGTGTCGAGTCTGTAAATATACGGGCTGGTTAGAAATAGTCGGCGCTGGTTTAGTTCATCCCGATGTTTTACGGGCCGGCGGGATTGACCCAGAAAAATATTCTGGCCTCGCCTTCGGTTTCGGGCTTAGTCGTTTAGTGATGTTAAAATATAATATTACCGATGTCCGTTTTTTTAACAGCGGCGATTTAAAATTTCTAGAACAATTTTAATTATATGTATATTTCTCTTAATTGGCTGAAAGATTTTATAAATGTTCCAAGTAAAATAACTCCAGCGGATATTGCTCAAAAATTGACCGCTCATACCGCCGAAGTTGAAGGTTTCATTGATCAAAGCAAACAATTCGATAAGGTTGTGGTTGGGAAAGTCTTGGAGGTTAAAAAACACCCCAACGCCGATCGTTTGCGCTTAGCTTTGGTTGACGTTAAAACAGAAAAGTTAGCGATTGTCTGCGGGGCGCCTAATTTAGCAGAAGGGCAATTAGTCCCGGTTGCTCTTGTCGGGGCAATCTTACCGGGAGGATTAGAGATTAAAGAGTCGGAAATCAGAGGCGAAAAATCATCTGGCATGATTTGTGCTGAGGACGAGCTTGGCTTAGGCAAAAATCATGAAGGAATTATTGTTCTCAAAAGCACTGCTAAAGTCGGCGAAAGTTTTGCTAAATATTTAAAAGTCGACGACACGATTTTCGAGCTTGATAATAAGTCTTTATCTAATCGTCCCGATTTACTTAATCACTACGGGATAGCCCGTGAACTAGGAGTAACGCTTAATTTAGCCTTGAAACCATATAATAAATTTATTGATAAAACGATTCAGTTCCCGGTTGATAAAAAAAGCGAGTTGAATGTTAAGGTTGAAGATAAAGATGCCTGCCCGCGGTACATGGCTGTAAAAATAGATAATATAGAGATAAAGGAATCACCGGCCTGGCTTAAAGATCGTTTAATTGCGGTTAATCAAAAACCAATTAATAATATTGTCGATTTAACGAATTATATTCTATTAGATTTAGGCCAACCTCTACATGCTTTTTGCGCTGATAAGGTAAAAAAGATTGTGGTTCGTTTCGCCCGTAATGGCGAGCGCCTAGAAACTTTAGACGAGAAAGAACGTATTTTAAATTCTGAGGACTTATTAATTACTGACGGAGAAAAGCCATTAGCTATTGCCGGGATTATGGGCGGAAAAGATAGTGGAGTGACCCTGGAGACTACTAGTATTATTTTAGAAGCAGCTAATTTCAGTGCTCCTTTTATTAGAAAAACTTCTCAGAAGTTAGGCTTAAGAACGGAATCTTCAACTCGTTACGAAAAAGCGCTTGACCCATTATTAACCGAGGAGGCTTTGTTTAGATTTATTAATCTATTATTTAAAATGCTTCCTAAGGCGATAATTAGCAGTCCCTTAACTGATATAAATCAGATTAAACCGGTAAGTAAAGAAATTATATTAGACTTAGACTGGCTGGATAAGAAAATCGGGCAAGTTATTCCGGAAGAACAAGTTTTGGGTAATTTAGAAAAGCTAGGCTTTGTGGTTAATCGTGTGTCCGACAGACAGCTGAATGTTTTAGTTCCCTCTTGGCGCGCGACTCGCGACATTTCTATTAAAGAAGATTTAGCAGAAGAAATTTTAAGGATTTACGGTTATGACAATATAACTTCCCAGCTTCCAGTGGAAATGCTCGCCTGCCCAGAGATTAACCAAGAGCGTTTATTAGAGCGGAGAATTAAGACTTTCTTGGCGCTCAGGCATTCTTTAAGCGAGGCTTATAATTATTCTTTTGTCGGGGAGGATCAGTTAAAAAAACTGAATATCGATTTTTTTAAGCATCTCCGTCTAGCTAATCCCGCTTCTGATGTGCATACGATGTTAAGACAGTCATTAGTTCCTAATCTAGTTAATAATGTTAAAGCCAACCAGGCGAAAGCTGACGATTTTGGCTTATTTGAGATTGGCAGCGTTTTCTTCAACGCTCCGGGCAGCTTACCTAAAGAGGCCTCGGGCGATGAAACAATTCCTTATCAAGAAAAACATTTAGGGATGGTTTTAGCCGGAGAAGATAAAAATATTTTCCGGCGCGCTAAAGGGATTATTATTAGTTTACTGGAACATGTTTTAGGGTATGATTTAGAGTCAGAGTTTTTAGAAGTTTTAGAGGCGCCGGGCTGGGTTAATAAGCAGGAAGCGGCGAGAATTATTGTTGCCGGCCAAGAGATAGGAATAATCGGACGCCTAGATAAAATAGCAGCTAGTAATGTTAATTTAAAAAAGCAAGTTGTTTTAGCAGAAATCAATTTTCAAAATTTATTTTTATTAGCCACGGGATTAAATAAAGGTAAATTTAAGGAACTGGCTAAATATCCAGCAGTCAGCCGCGACTTAGCTTTTGTTCTTGATAAAAAAATATTGTATAATGATGTTAGAGCGGAAATTACTAAGTTTGACGCTTTAATTAAACAAGTTGAACTGTTTGATGTTTATAGCGGCGATAAGCTTCCCGATAATGAAAAGAGCCTAGCCTTCCATTTAACTTTTCAGTCTGCTGACAGAACTTTAGTAGCTGAAGAAGTCGAAACTCTCATTAACGGATTGTTAAAACATCTCCAAGCTAAATTTGAAGCACGCTTAAGAGAATAGTTAATTATTATTAACATAAAAATATGTTTTCTACATCAGCTGATATTTTAAATTTAATTATTGCCGTTTGCGTCCTATTTTTAACAATTTTTATCTGCATTATCTTGTATAATTTGATTGCTAGCTTGCGCCGTTTGAACAAGATTACTAAGATTATTGAAACGGGGGTTGTTAAGGTAGAAGAGGTAATTAATCTAGCTAAAGAGAAACTACGTAATAGCTCGGCCTACTTCATGATACTGGCTGAAGTAGCTAAAAAAGCAATGGAATTTGTAAAAGATAAAAGAGAGTCTTCTCAGGAATCGAAAAAGAAGAAAAAAAAGTAAACAATACTTTAGATACCAAAAAACCGGTTTAATCCGGTTTTTTTGTTAGGTATACATTACTATTTTTTTGATGATGAGCGCGGTTTTTTAGTTGCTCCTTTTTTCTCACTATAGCCACATTCTTTATTACTACATTTAATCTGGCCAGATTTTGTTTCCTTAATCATTAATCCGCCGCATTCTGGGCAATCCTGTCCAGTCGGTTCGCCCCAATAAGCATTTTTACATTTAGGATAGTTATTGCAAGCCCAAAAAGCCCCGCGTTTGCTAAATTTTTTAACTATTTTTCCTTCGCCGCAGACTGGGCAGGAAACTTCAGGACCGCTACCAGCTTCAGTGATATTCTTAATGTTCTTACATTTCGGGTAGCCGGAACAAGCTAAAAATGGTCCGAATTTTCCCAGGCGAACAACCATAGCTGAGCCGCATTTTTCACAAGTCTCGCCTTCATATTTTTTTTGCATTTCGGCGATTTTGGGGTCCATTTCTTTTTTTACAGCGCCACCTTCTCCCTGAAATTTTTTAATGTTTTTACAATCAGGGTAGCCGGAGCAAGCTAAGAATTTTCCAAATCGGCCGGTTTTAATTATCATTGGCGAGCCGCATTTATCACAAACCTCTGTTGATTTTTCTTCTGGCATAATATCGCTTTTTTTAATTTCTTCTTCCTTATTTTTTAAATTAGCATGAAAGTCTTCATAAAAATCTTTTATGACGGGGCGCCATTTTTTCTCGCCGATAGCAATACTATCCAAATCATCTTCTAGTTTAGCCGTAAAATCATAATCAACTATTTTAGGGAAATGATTAATTAATAAATCGGTAACGACAAAAGCAATAGCGGTCGGTTTTAACTTTTTATTTTCATCGCGCTCAACATAATTTCTGACAATAATTGTATTAATAGTCGGGGCATAAGTAGAAGGTCGGCCGATACCATGTTTTTCCATATCCTTGACTAAGCCAGCATCAGAATATCGAGCGGGAGGATTGGTAAAATGTTCGTCGGCCGCCAGGCCAATTAAATCTAAATCATCTCCTTTAGAAACAGTCGGCAGTAGCTGTTCTTTGGTTTTTTCCGGCCAAATCTTTAAGTAGCCCTCAAATAATAATGATTGTCCGCTGGCCCTAAAGATATATTCTTCTTTGTCTAATGATGTTAAGGTGTCGATAGTTGTGGCGGCTAATTTAGCGGCCGTCATTTGGCTAGCAACTGCTCTTTGCCAGATTAAGCGGTAAAGCCGTTCCTGATTCCTGTCTAGTTTGTCAGCAAT
Source organism: uncultured Gammaproteobacteria bacterium (assembly GCA_964587195.1). Classification (GTDB taxonomy): domain Bacteria; phylum Patescibacteriota; class Patescibacteriia; order Patescibacteriales; family UBA12465; genus UBA12465. The sequence continues at coordinate 57,428 of CAZPKN010000002.1, forward strand.
CTTGTCGGGAGTATTAATAACTTCAGTCGGACGGACAGCCTCATGGGCTTCTTGGGCATTTTTGCTTTTTCCCTTAAAAACACGACCGCCAGAATAAGCATATTCTTTACCTAAGTTATTAGTTAACCAGTCGTTAGCTTCTTGAATAAATTTAGGAGATAAGTTCAAAGAATCGGTTCTCATGTAGGTTATAAAACCGAGTTCGTATAATTTTTGAGCGACCGTCATTGTTTGTTTAGCGCTAAAACCGAGATGACGGTTAGCGGCTTGCTGAAGGGTTGAAGTTGTAAACGGAGCATTGGGATTTTTAGAAACATCCTTTTTTTCTAGAGCAAAGACTTTATAGGCTGAGGTCTTTAACTTTTCTTTTAAATCGCTAGCCAAATTTTTAGTAATGGTTAATTTTCCAAAAGTCTTACCATTTATCTTATAAAGATCAGCAGAAAACCGTTCCTTTGTTTTTTGAGTTGATAAATTAGCCGTTAAAGTCCAATATTCGTCAACTTTAAAAGCTTGGATTTCTCTTTCTCTTTCAACGATTAATCTAGTCGCGACGCTTTGCACGCGGCCAGCCGACAATCCTTTAGCGACTTTTTTCCACAGAAATGGTGATAATTCGTAGCCGACTAATCTATCTAAAACGCGACGCGCCTGTTGAGCGTCAACCATATTATTATCAAGACGGCGTGGACTAGCTAGCGCTCCTAAAATGGCCTCTTTAGTGATTTCATGAAAGACAATTCGTTTGGTTTTTTCTGCCTCAAGGCCCAAGGCCTCTATTAAATGCCAGGCAATCGCCTCTCCTTCTCGGTCTTCATCAGAGGCGAGAATAACTTCAGTTGATTTTTTAGCGGCGGCCTTTAAACTAGCCACGGTTTTCTTTGCCTTTTCGGGGATTAAATAGGTCGGCTCAAAATCAGCCTTAACATCAACCCCTAGCTTGCTGGCTGGCAAATCGCGAATATGACCGAATGATGATTCGACCTTATAGTCTTTATTTAAAAATTTGGCGATTGTTTTAGCTTTAGTCGGAGACTCGACAATAATTAAATTCATAACTTAATTTTAATTGAGGCGGTAATTTAATCCATCGCTTTTAACTATCCCGCGCAATTCTAATATACTTAGTGTACTATTTATGACCGCTGTGTCAAGTTGACTAATTTGCATAATTTCTTCGCCGCTAATTAATTCTCCTTGTGTGCCAGCCTTATTTAATAACTCTAAAATTGTTTTTTCGATATTATTTTCAAAGCATAAAATGGGATTTTTAATATTTTCTTGAGAAGTAATTGGATTCTTATCGGTTAAATTATAAACTTCTAAGATGTCACTCTCGCTCGTGACTAATTTTGCGCCGGATTTTAATAAATTGTTCACGCCGCCAGATAATGATGAAAAAATATTGCCCGGGACGGCCAAAACTTCGCGATTCTGCTCTAAAGCACGAGCGGCGGTAATTAAAGAGCCGGATTTTTCTTGGGCTTGAATAATTAAAGTTGCCTGACAGAGACCGGAGATAATACGATTTCTTCTGGGGAAATTTTGTGGCCGACCTATAGTTCCAGGCGGAAATTCAGACAATAATAAGCCAGATTGATTAATAATTTTTTCAGCAATCGGCCAATTACTGCGCGGATAAAAAGAATCTTTATCAAGACCGGTTCCTAAAATCGCGATTGTTTGCCCGTAGTTTTCTAAGGTTGTTTGATGCGCGAGGGAGTCTATCCCTAGCGCCAACCCGCTGACAATTTGAATTCCTCGAGAAACCACCCCCGGCAGGAGATTATTGATAACTCTCTCTCCGTAGCTATCCGGCTCTCGTGAGCCGACTATTGCTAAACGATTATTATCATCATGTAACAATTTAATATTACCTTTATAGTATAAAACTAGCGGCGGAGAAGATATTTCTTTTAGTAGTTCGGGATAAGATTCATCGCTTAAAGAAATAAAATTAATTTTTTCTTGCTCTAGCTTATTAAAAATAGCTTGAAAATCAAAAGTATTCCGCCAGGCGATAAAATCAGCGCTAATTTTCTCACCTAATCCGGCTATCAGCAGGTTATTAAGGGTAGCATTAAAAATCTCAAGGTAACTGCCAAAGTAGCCTTTAAGTTTTTTAATACTTTTAAAGCCTAGTTTGTCGAAACAATTAAAACCCAAGAGAGCTTCGCGGTCGGTTTTAATGAAAAAAATGAAATTATTCATAAGTATAAATAAAAAACCCCTAAATTTTTTAGGAGTTTTTTATGTTTATTTTATTATTTCTATATTTATTTTTGAAAAAATGTTAGGCAATTGGTTTTTTTCGTCTGGCTTAAATTTCTGGAGGACGAACTTTTCTGACGGGATGGGCTGGCGTAATTCTTTGTTTTTAATGCCGATTCTTAAGCGATGAAATTTCTGAGTTTTTAAGATATTAATTGTTGATTGGACGCCGCGATGGCCGGCGCTACTAGAATCGCTAGTTTCTTTAACTGTTCCGAAATCAATATCTAAGTCATCATGGATAACCGTTAAGACGTCTTTTAAATCAGCCTCTTTTTTAGGAAGCAGACCGAATCTTTTAGGGATTAGCTTATAATAGTCTAAGACTTTTCTAATGACTTCGCCAGAACTATTCATAAAGCTTAGCGGTTTTATGTAAAGACAACCGCCTTGTTCGTAAACTAAAGCCGACCATTTTTTGTTTTCCGACCATTTAACGTCGCCCAGTAGATAGTCGAGATATAACCAGGCAACATTATGGCGAGTTTGTGTATATTGTTCCCCGGGGTTACCGAGTCCGACAATAATTCTCATGGTTTTATTATAACACTACCAAATTAATTATTATAAGTAGTATGAGATTTTCTTTCTTTAGTAACGCTGGTTTTAATTGGCGTTCCGGTAAAGCCATATTTTTCCCGTAAACGGTTTTCTAAAAATCGTAAGTAAGAAAAATGTAAATTATCATTTGGACCGATGCGAACGGTAAAGATTGGCGGGTTGTATTTTATCTGTTTAAATTCATAGATACGCGGCGCTTTTAAGCCTTTGCCTTTAGCTGGTTTATGAATTTTAACAACATAGTTTAAGAATTTATTACACTTCGAGTCGCTTAATTGTAAGGATCTTTCAGTAGCGATCTTGACTATTAAATCCATAATCTTATTAACCTTTTCGCCCGTTTTAGCTGATAAAAATTGCAAAGGGGCCCAAGCAGCGAAAGGCAGTTTGTCGTAAATTGCCGTGGTCCATTTTTTTGTGTCCCGATTTTCTATTTTATCCCATTTATTGGCGATAAAGATTAAACTTTTTTGGCGATCAACAATTTCTTGAATAATTTTTGCGTCTTGATGAGTAATAGGCTCGCTGATATCCATCACTAAAATCGCAATATCCGCTCTATCAAGAGATTTCAGAGATTTTAAAATTCCATGCTTTTCTAAACCGCTACCCTTTTTCCCCTGTTTAGATATTCCGGCCGTATCAACTAGAGTTATAGTCCGTCCATTGTAAACTAAATCGGTATTTTGCGGCTCGCGAGTAGTATGGGCAACAGGACTAACAATCACTCTTTCATATCCCAAAATAGCGTTTAAGAGAGAGGATTTTCCGACATTAGGCTTGCCAATAATACAAGCAGTAATTTTATTTTCTTCTTCATCTGTTTTGGGTTTTTTGTTTTTCCTCTTTTTATCTAGACGATTAATAATAACATCAAGTAAATCCCCGGTCCCTAAGCTGCTGGCCGCTGAGACCACTAAAGGCTCTCCTAGCCCAAGCTTATTAAAAGAAGCAGTTTCTCCGGCAAAACGGAAATTATCAACTTTATTTGCGACCAATAAAACTTTTTTAGAGTAGCGCACATTCTTTTGCAGAGCTTTGGCGATTTCTTTGTCTTCTGGCAAAAGTCCGGTCTTATTATCAACAATAAATAAAATTAAATCGGCTTGGTCGAGATAGCTAATAGCCTGTTTTTGAGTTTGGGCATCAATATCATTGCCAGGATTTTTTTTAGATAATAAATATTGCCAGTCAATGATTCCGGCTGTATCAACTAACTCAAAGGCGCTATTGTCCCATTCAACCAAGCCTAAATTACTATCGCGAGTCGTTCCGTGGATATCAGAAACCAAGGCTTGCCTCTTTTCAGTTAAGCAGTTAAATAAAGTTGATTTGCCGACATTAGTTCTTCCACATAGGGCGACTAAAGGCAATTGGTTTTTTATATTTTTTGGCATATTTATCGATTAGCGTCAGTTCCTAGAATGAGCAAAAAGTCGGATTTATTTTCGCCAGATTTATATTCTTCGAGCCAATCAGGCGAATTAAATGCTTGAGTTGCTCCGGTTATTTTTTTTACAGCAGTTAAGGCTTCATTCTTGCCGCCGGTTGTTAGGTCGTAAATAACGCTTTGTTCATAATTTCTTTCCACCGCATTACCGGTACCGATGATAGAAAAATTAGCTTGTTTTAGCGTTCCGCTTGTCCGTCCTGCTAAACCCGTAATCCAAGTGCCGTTAGCAATGAATAACGAAGCAGCTTCGTTTATATTTTGAGAGCGGCTATCTGTTTTTGAATAGTTATCAAGGTTATTAAAAATGTCTCGTAACATAGTGCGTATCTCGGAAAAGTTTCCGGTACGCGGAGTCAAAATATAGGCGCCGTCTTGCCCTTTGCCAGCAACTAAATAATTATCAGGCGCATCATTTAGAACTTTATTAATTATTTGACTGCGGTCAATATCTTTAGAGATGTCCCATAGGCGCAGCAACTCCCAAGCGCTAAGATTAGTAGTTAAGTTTTTATTTAATTCATTAACTAATTTTCCAATAGTAACAGGGTTGAGTAGGGTTTGATGAGAAAGGAGTTTGTTCTTTATCGCCTCGAGTAATAATTGTTGTCGTCTGGCTCGGGCAAAATCTGATCCTTCTATACCAGCTGCATGTCGGCTGCGGGCATATTTTAAAGCCAGCTCTCCGTCCATTTTTGTCGGCCCAGCCGTAAAAGAGAGTTTTTCAAAACGTGAATAATAGTCGGGGTCGTCTTCTCTTCCTCTAATCGGATACATATAATCAGTAAAAGAATTCTCAACATTTATCTGTACTCCGCCTAGTTCGTCAATAATTTTTTCAAAACCATTGAAGTCGACACGAATGTAATAATGAATAGGTAGTTGTAGAAGCTCGCCAATTGATTCAGCTGTTTTTTCTCCGCCTGAGCCCGGGTCATCTTTTTCAGCATAAGCATTAATGCTGTTTATTTTTCGCCAACCGTTCAGGGGTGATATTAAATCACGAGGCAAGGAGACCATGGAGACCTGCTTGGTTGACGGTTTAAGACTCGCAATAATAATTGTATCAGTCAGATTTCCCGCTTCATGCGTTTCCCCGCCAACTCCTAAAAGTAAAATATTAACTCGGTCATCCTCTTCTCCTTCCAGGTGCTTTTCGGCAATGGGAACAAAATTAAGTAAACGATTAAAAAAATTAATGCCTGGCATCCAGCTAGTGGCATTTTGGCTCGACATGATGATTTTTCCAGAGAATACTAAGGCAACAACGACAACGGCGATGATATAGTTTCTTATTTTCTTCTTTTTCTGGCTAATATTAATCAAATCGTCTTCTAAATCATCCGAAGAGTCTTTGCCTTCTAGTCTATCCAGTTCCTGCATTTTTTTCTTAAAATCTATCATAACAATAAAAAAATTCTACTAGTTTGAAGAATTGTGTAAAGATTATTTCTAACTTCAATTATAATTGTCAGAAGCCCTTTTGTCAAAACTTTGAAAAAATGTTTTTTCATTAAAATCTTTTAAAAAAACGGCTCCTTTAGAGCCGTTTCTTGTGGACTTGAGGAGACTCGAACTCCTTGCCTCCGCAATGCGAATGCGGCGCTCTACCAGATGAGCTACAAGCCCTTTATCAATGGTCGGGCTGCCCGGAATCGAACCGGGATTACACGAACCCGAATCGTGCGTAATACCACTATACCACAGCCCGTTGTTATTATTCTTAAACAAACTAAGACAACTTGTCAATTCACATATTTTAAGTTTTGACAGTTAGAATATGTCTCAGACTATGACAAACCATGTCGCCTTCACCAAGATTACGCCTGCCCGCCGGTAGGCAGGGCGTACCAAAGTCGGGCTGCCCGGAATCGAACCGGGGCTACATGCACCCCATGCACGCGTACTACCATTATACTACAGCCCGTTTTAACTATTTTATCTTAACATAAGGTCTTTATTTTTCAAGGTTTAGCAGGATTACTAATACTCATTGGATTTGCTAAAAATAAGTGCTTAACATACAATAATATTATAATAAGATAAAAATATATGGATAAAAAGAGAATCTTTTCCGGTGTTCAGCCGAGTGGGAATTTAAGCATTGGTAATTATATAGGAGCTATTTCTCAGTGGGTAGCCATGCAAGATAAATATGAATGTATTTTCTCCGTCGTTGATTACCACGCTATAACCATTAAACAAGATCCGGAAGAATTACGTCGCCGTATTATTGAAATTACTAAAATTTATTTAGCAGCCGGTATAGATCCGAAAAAATCAATTATCTTTCAACAGTCAGCCGTCCCAGCACATACCGAGCTAGCCTGGATTTTAAATTGTTATGGTGCGCGCATGTCTGATTTAAATAAAATGACGCAGTTTAAAGATAAGGCTGGTAAAAATCAGGAGAATGTTTCTGTTGGTTTATTTGATTATCCGGTTTTAATGGCGGCTGATATATTATTGTATGATACAGAAGTTGTTCCTGTCGGCGAAGATCAAAAACAACATGTCGAGCTAGCTCGCGACTTGGCGCGTCGTTTTAATAACGACTTTGGTAATATTTTCACTATCCCGCAAGTCGTTATTAGACCGGAAGGAGCTCGTATTATGTCTTTACAGGATCCATTAAAGAAAATGAGTAAAAGTGATAATAATCAAGGAAACTTTATCGCCTTATTAGAGGATATTGAGGCGGCTAAGAAAAAAATTATGCGCGCTATAACTGACTCCGGCTCGGTAATTGATTATGATATGGAAGAAAAGCCGGCTATTTCTAATCTATTAACTATTTACGCTATTTTAGGGAATCGAGAAATAAAGCGCTTGGTTAAAGACTATAAAGACAAGGGTTACGGTGACTTTAAAAAAGACTTAGCGGAAGTTGTTGCCAAATTCTTAACTGATTTTCAAGCTAAATATAATAAGATTAGCGATGCTGAAGTGATAAAAATTCTAAAAGAGGGCGGTAAGCGCGTTAACGAAATGGCTGAGCAGAAGATGGCAGTTATTAGAAAAACAATTGGAGTCCGATAATTAAAATTTATATTAAAAAACCACTAATCAAATAGTGGTTTTTTTATAATCATGTAATGAATTTTAAGTCTAATCGGCACCAATTCGTTTTTCTGCTATTTAGCAGACACTCCGACATCATATCGGAGGCGACCGCTCTTCTTTCCACGTGGAAAAGAAGAACAAGCTCCCTAGAAAGGAGGTGATCCATCCACAGCTTCCGCTACGGATGCCTTGTTAC
>CAZPKN010000003.1:0-61277 GCA_964587195.1 uncultured Gammaproteobacteria bacterium
CGGCTATCCGCGCTTTAAATGCCAATGGCTTAGAAGTTAGCTCCATTAAAGATACTACGCCGATTCCTCATAACGGCTGCCGTCCTAAGAAACCAAGACGCGTCTAAATTATAATTATATGGGAAGAAACATTGATAATAAATGCAAACAATGCCGTCGTGTCGGTGAAAAGCTTTTTCTAAAAGGCGATCGTTGTTCGACTCCGAAATGCGCGATGGTTAAGCGTAATTATGCTCCTGGCTTCCATGGCCCTAAAGGACATAAGCGTTTAAGCGGCTACGGTTTGCAATTACAAGAGAAACAGAAGGCAAAGAAGTATTACGGCTTGCTAGAAAAGCAATTTCGTTTGACTTATTCCAAGGCTTCAAAACAACAGGGTGATGCCGGTAAGAATTTCTTAAAACTTTTAGAGATGCGCTTAGATAATGTTATTTATCGCTTAGGTTGGGCTTCGTCTCGCTCACAAGCGCGTCAATTAGTTAATCACGGACATTTTACTGTTAATAATCGAAAAACTGATATTCCCTCATTCTCGGTTAAAATCGGTCAAGTTATTAAAATTAGAAAATCCAGTCAAAATAATCGCTTTTTCAAAGGTTTAGATGAAAAATTAAAGAAAGCGGAAAGACCGAGCTGGCTAAATTTTGATGTTAAAGATTTAAGCGCTAAGGCTCTTCATGATCCGAAAGAAACCGATCTGCCACAAAACATCAACGTTCAAATGATTATTGAGTATTACTCAAAATAAATTAATTGCCCGCTGGCAGACTATTATCTCCAGTGAGCCGCATTATCTATGCAAAATATCGCTTTACCTAAAAAAATCGACTTTAAGGCAGGAGCCGGGAACAATGAAGGCATTATTACTATTGAGCCTTTATTTCCAGGCTACGGCATGACTTTAGGAAACTCTCTTCGCCGCGTCTTACTGTCGTCTTTACCAGGGGCGGCCGTTATCGGCGCTAAGATTAAGGGGGCGAGCCATGAATTTATGGCTTTACCTCATATCAAAGAAGACGTTTTAGAAATTATTTTAAACCTCAAGCAGCTGCGCTTAAAAGTGTTTACTGATGAGGAAATTCGTTTAGAGCTTAAGGTAAAGGGCAAGAAAGTAGTTAAGGCTTCTGATATTACGAAAAATAGCCAAGTAGAAATCAAAAATCCTGAACTGGTAATTGCTAACATTACTGATGAAGCTGGTAGTTTAGAAATTGAAATTGTCGTTAAAGAAGGCCGTGGTTATAAAATGCCTGAAGGCGCTAAAAAAGAAAATCGTGAGCTCGGCTATATTGAAATCGATTCGATGTTTTCTCCGGTCATTTTGGTTTCTAGCAGCGTTGAAAGCGCTCGCGTCGGTAAGATGACTAACTGGGATAAACTAGTTCTTAACGTTAAAACTGATGGAACTATTACTCCTGAAGAAGCGTTTAATGAATCAGTTAGAGTTTTAGTCGACCAGTATAGCGCTTTGCTTCCGGGAGCGATGTCTCAGGAAGTTGAAACTGAAGAAGAAGCCATTATGCCTGAAATTGAAGAAGAAGTTGTAGAAGCCGAAGAAGAAGTCGTGGAAGAGCCGACGGCTAAAAAAGAAACCAAAAAGAAAGCTAAAAAATAATTTGTAAATAATGTAAATCTAGTTGATATGCGTCACAGAAATAAAAACAAAATTTTAGATCGCCAGAAAGGACCAAGAGAGTTAATGCTTCGCAACTTGGCTTCCAGTATTTTGCTGTACGAAAAGGTTAAGACAACCAAGGCTAAAGCTCAAGCTGTCCGACCTCTAGTTGAAAGAATGATTACCGCTTCTAAGGCTGGTGATTTAGCAGCTCGCCGCGGTTTAATAAAGGTTCTTCTTCAGAAGAATGCTATAAAAAAAGCGATTGAAGTTTTGGGCGTCCGTTATAAGACTCGTCCGGGCGGTTATACTCGTATGACCAAATTAGGAAACAGAGCCGGCGATGGAGCGGAAATGGTCCAAATTGAATTAGTATAAAATTATGAAAAATATCGAAAGAAAATTACATCAACTAGACGCCACTGATTTAACGGTCGGCCGTTTAGCGACTAAAATCGCGACTATGTTGCGCGGCAAGAATAAGCCTGAATATCAGCCCCATCTTGATTTAGGCGATATTGTTGAAGTGAAGAATGTTTCTAAAATGAAATTTACCGGCAATAAACTTGATCAGAAACAGTATAAGCATTATTCCGGTTATTTGGGCGGCTTAAAGAGCAAGAAGATGTCGACTGTTTTTACTGTTAATCCTGGCGATGTTTTATATCGTGCTGTTCGCGAAATGTTGCCCCCGACTAAATTACGTGTCGGTATGTTAAAAAGATTAATCATTAAATAATATGGCGGTAAATAAGATACAAGATTCTCAGGAAAACGAAATCGAAATTAAAGAAATCGATAATTTAGACGAAGCCAGAGAATGGACTAAGAACGAAGCGGCGGAATTTGTCGGCAAATATACAAAAGCCATTGGTCGCCGTAAAAAGGCAGTCGCTCAAGTTCGTTTATATGAAAATGGCAAAGGCGTAATTATTATCAACGGCCAAAGAGCCACTGAATATTTCCCAGGCGCCGGCTTTGGTTTAATCGTTCAACCTTTGAAAGTTACCGGCCATCTTCGTGATTTTAATTTTTCTATTCTAGTATCTGGCGGCGGAAAGATGGGTCAAGTCGATGCGGTTCGTTTAGGAATTTCCCGAGCTATTTTAGCCTTACACCCAGAAACCAAAGAGGCCTTGAAAGCTAATGATTTCCTAACTCGTGACCCTCGCCAAGTTGAAAGAAAGAAACCGGGTTTACGCAAAGCGAGAAAAGCCCCACAATGGTCAAAACGTTAATATTTAATTTCAAAATAATAAAAGAGCATCTGGTTTTCCCGATGCTTTTTTGGTATAATTTACGATATGACACTTCTTCCTGATGAGGCCTATAGATTTATAAAAAAGAATAAAAATAAACTTATAGAACAGTTTATTTTTGATGGTACGGAAAAGAATAAGCGCCCAATCTTTATTTTTATGGCTGGAGCGCCTGGAGCCGGTAAAACGGAATTCTCTAAAAACTTGATTAAAATATTGAAGGAAAATATTTGTCGCAGTGGAATTGTGAGGATTGATGCCGATGAAATCAGGGAGAATCTAAAAAAATTCGGTTACGATGGTAGTAATTCAGATGTTTTTAAAAGGGCTTGCGGAAAAGGAGTGGAAGTTTTATTTGATTATTGTTTGAAAAATAAATTTCACACTGTTTTAGACGGTACGCTTTCTTCATTGGAGATTGCTGAGAGAAATATTAAGGCTGCGTTAAGTATTTCCGCCGAAGTGTTTGTTATATATATTTATCAAGAACCAGAAATTGCTTGGGGATTTACTAAGCTTAGAGAGAAAAAAGAGGGAAGACATATTTCTAAAAAATTGTTTATTGAATCACTTTTTCAATCAATACAAAATGTCAATTGGCTAAAAGTCGAGTATGGGAAAAAGATTGAAGTCTGGTTAGTAGAAAAAACCATATCTCATAATGTAAAGAAAATAAGATTTAACATAAGCAATATTGACAAACATTTAAAAATAGATTATGCTAGTTCAGACTTAAATAATAAATTATATGAGTAATACAAATAATGAAAAGAAATTCTTTGGGCTTGATTCTTCCGATAAGGCAAAAATAGTCCGTAAGGCCGCCGATTTGGCAAAGAAGGATCAGTTAAATTTGGTTAATAGATACGGAGGAATACAGGCGATTGGTAGTTATTGTAAAACTAATCAATAGAAACTTTGATAAAAAACGCTTACCTATTTAGCGTTTTTTATTTTATAGAGAGTGTTATAATTAACTTATTATGACTCAAGAAGCTAAAAAAATAAATGAACTTGCAGATAAACTTCTGAAATTAGAGGTAGTTTTAGGATTATCTATAAAACGCGAAAAATTAGCGGATATAAAAAAGCTCCAAGAAAGTCCCGATTTCTGGAATAACAGAGAAAAGGCGATTTCAGTCGCTCAAGAAGTGGAAGCTGTGTCAGTACAGATTAAGCCTTTTGATAAGTTAAATGAAAATATAAAAGAAGCCAAGGAACTAATCAGCCTTTTAGAGGATGAAGCCTCAGAAGAACTTTTAAATGAGCTTAATTTGAAAATTATTGATTTAGAAAAGGAGTTAGCTGATTTGGAATTTTTTTCGCTACTTTCAGAAAAATATGATAATAACGCCGCTTTTATTTCGCTTCATTCCGGAACGGGCGGCGTTGATGCTCAGGATTGGACAGAAATGCTGGAGCGTATGTACTTGCGGTTTGCAGAACGGCGCGGTTTTAAGGCCGAGATTTTAGATGTAAATTATGGTAATGAAGCCGGACTGAAAAGCGCTGATTTAAAACTTTCCGGGCCCTTTGCTTATGGTTATTTAAAGAGTGAAAACGGTACGCATCGACTACTGCGCAATTCGCCTTTTAATGCTGATGGCCTGCGTCAAACATCTTTTGCCCTAATTGAAGTTATTCCGGAAATACCCGAAAGCGAAGCGGGGGTTATTAAAAACGAAGATGTAAAAATAGACGTTTTTCGCTCTAGCGGTCCGGGCGGACAAAGCGTTAATACAACGGACTCGGCTGTCCGTTTAACGCATCTTCCGACTGGCATTGTTGTGTCTTGTCAAAACGAGAGGTCCCAGCATCAGAACAAAGAAAATGCTTTTAAGATTCTACGGAGTAAATTAGCCCTTTTGGCCATGGAGAAAAGGGAAGAAGAGGAAAAAAATTTAAAAGGGGGCATTAGAAAAGCAGAGTGGGGAGCGCAGATTCGCTCGTATTGTCTGTATGGCAATAAATATGTTAAAGACCATCGAACTAATCAAGAGACTTCTAATGTTGAAGCGGTTTTAGATGGTGATTTAGAAAAGTTTATGGAAGCCTATTTACGCTTTTTGAAAAACCAAACTTCTTAGAAAAAATTTTTTCTAAATATTTTCTTTATTATCTTTAACTAAAATTTAGGTTAATTATTTTAAAATATCCTTATTATCTAAGGGTGTTTTTTTATGGATAAAATTTTTGTTTGGCGTCAGTTTTTCTCGAGGCGTTCTAATATTTTTTTAGTCTTTAACCTTTTATTTATCGTAATAATTTTTTTAATCGGTTTGAAGCCGGAAAATCTACGGCGCCAGCTTGGGCCGAAGGATATTGCTTATTATAACGATAAAACTTTAACTATTAAGGGGTTAGTTTGCGAAGAAGCGGATGTGGATTATAAAAGCCGGCGTCTAACGGTTTGCGCTGACAGTCCAGTTCAAGGCCGAGTTTTAGTTAGCAGCAATTTATATCCAGTTTACGATTATGGCGACTATTTAGAGATTTCCGGGAAGCTACAAGCCCCGCCCGAGATAGATGGTTTCGATTATGATGCTTATTTGGCGCGCTATGATATTTATTCGGTCATGTATTTTGCTCGTCTGAAAAAAATTAGTGGCCCAGCTTTATCATTGAGTCAGCTTATTTATAAACATTTAATTAATATTAAACAATCATTAGTTCATATTTTAAATTGCTATCTTCCCGAACCGGAAGCGGGACTGGCCAACGCGATTTTATTCGGTTATCGGCGAACGGTTTTGCGTTCTGATCTGGATGTTTTCGCCCGTGTCGGCTTAAGCCATATGATTGCTATTTCCGGCTCGCACATTACGATTTTAAGCGCCATGATTATTAATTTTTTTCTGTTTCTCGGTTTATCGCGGCGGCGCGCCCTGCAGTCCGTTTTTTTGTTTTTATTTATTTATCCTTTAATTACCGGATTATCGGCTTCGGCTGTTCGTTCGGCAATTATGGGCGCCCTCGCTTTTTTAGCGGTTTATTATCAACGTTTTAGCTCGTTTATTAAAGCGCTGATTTTTTCCGCCGCTTTAATGCTCGCCTTTAATCGCCAACTACTTGCCTCGGATATTGGTTTCCAATTATCATTTTTAGCTATCTTAGGAATTATTTATCTTTATCCGATTGGCGAGGAGAAAACACGGCTCTGGCTTAATAAGCGAAAACTGCGCCGCGGTGTTTATAATTTTTGGAAAGTAATTTTTGATACCGTTAACTTAACGGTAGTTTCACAAATTGTTATTCTGCCGATTGCGTTAATAAATTTTAAGCAATTATCTATTATTGCGCCTCTTGCTAATGTTCTGGTGCTTTGGACATTTCCGCCGCTTTTAGCCGCTCTGATAATTGCCATCGCTCTAGCGGCTATTTGTCCTCTCGCCGGTACTTTATTTTTTCTGCCGGCTTATGGATTATTAAAATATATTTTTGTTTTGTCGCAGTGGTTATCTAGGCCAAGCTGGGCGGCGGTCAATATTACGGGTTTTAATTGGATTTTGGGGGCAGGGTATTACTTAGTTTTAATTTGGCTAATATATCGCTATAAAAGAAAAAAGGGGTCGAGCGCATCACTGCGACCGAACCCCTAACATAAATGTTTCGTGATTATTGGGAGCAATAATCAAGTTAATTAAATCACTAGTTCTTCTTTTAGTCAATACCCGGTAAAAGTGGAGCGGCAATACAAAAAACCACCTCGATAAAGAGGTGGTTTTTAAATTGAGATTGATCAATTATTTCTTTTTAGCAGTTTTTGGAGTAACTACTTTAACTCTTTTAGGAGCACTTTTAGCGCCAGCCTTCTTTGCTTTTAGGGCTTTTGCTTCGCCTTCCTTTAAAGCCGGTTTTCTCTTGGCCTTAACGCGCTTCGGTTTATCCATAGTTCTGATGCAAGAAGTACAGAGGCGCAATTTCAAACCTTCAACCATTTTAGTCTGTAAGTTGATATTCTGTCTTTTGAGAGTTTTGATTTTAGAGTGGGAACGAGAAGCGCCTTTAGTCGCGCTGCGGCCGCATAAATCGCATTTTTTTGCCATATTATCGCTTGCTTATTTTTAGCTTAATTAATGACTTAATCTTAACAGCCTTTTTAAAATTAATCAAGATATGGTAAAATAAAGTCAGATTTGAGTTAATTTTTTATTACCTTTTATTTCAACGGAATATGATTTATGTCTTTCAAATTATTGTGCTTGTCTTTTCAGCCGTTATCCATGAATATATGCATGGTTGGGTAGCGCATCGTTTAGGAGATATGACCGCTAAGAATGCTGGCCGTTTAACCCTCAACCCTTTTAAGCATCTAGAATGGTTCGGCTCTTTTTTTCTGCCGCTCGTGATGCTAATCAGTAATATGCCTTTTCTGTTTGCCTGGGCGAAGCCAGTCCCTTATAATCCTTATCATTTAAAGGATAAAAAATATGGGGAGGCGAAAGTGGCCATTGCCGGATCCCTGGGAAATTTAGCGATTGCTCTTTTTTTTGGCTTATTCTTAAGGGTTTTCTCTCCCGGAGGAATAGTTTTTTTTGGCTTGGTAAGCCTGATAGTTTATATCAACTTAATCTTAGCAACTTTTAATTTAGTTCCTTTGCCGCCGCTGGACGGCTCCAAAGTTCTAGCCGCCTTTTTGCCGGCTAAAGCGCGTGAGAAATTCTTATCGCTCGAACGCTTCGGATTTGTACTAGTAATTCTCTTTGTAATGCTGGCCGGAAGCGCAATTATCCCAGTGGTTAATTTTCTCTTTAACGTTATTGTTGGGAGCTAAGAGAGTCTAAGCTATTTTTAGCCGGTTTTCTGGTTATCCTGTCTTGACTTATCTTTTTGATTTTGTTAAATTATATTAGTGTCAAAAATTAGGTAAATCCATCCTGAATTATCAGGATATTTTTAATATATCGTAAAAGTATTATAAAAATAGCACAGGTTTTATCCTGGCTAAAATTAACAGAAATTATGCCAACCATTAATCAATTGGTCCGTCACGGCCGCCAGAAAGTTGCCGCTCGCAAGAACGCTATCGCTTTACACAGCAGCCTAGACTCCTTACACCGCAAGAAAAAAGAAACCGCTAAAGGCGCTCCTTTTAAGCAAGGCGTCTGCTTAAAGGTAACCACGACTACTCCTAAAAAGCCGAACTCCGCTTTACGTAAAATTGCTCGCGTCCGCTTATCTAACGGCATGGAAGTTACTGCTTATATTCCAGGCATGGGCCATAATCTTCAGGAACACTCCATTGTTCTTGTTAAAGGAGGAAAGACTAAAGATTTGCCGGGCGTTCGCTATAAAGTCGTCCGCGGCGTTTTTGACGCTTCCGGCGTTGAAGCGCGCCGCCAGGGAAGAAGCTGCTACGGCGCTAAGAAACCGAAAAAATAATTTTAAAATAATATGAGAGGCAAACCAGCTCCTAAAAGAGTCATTGAAGGCGATTCTAAATATAATGATTTAAATATCGCTAAGTTCATCAATTACGTCATGGAAAGAGGTAAGAAAGCGACGGCCGAGTCCATTGTCTATAAGGCGTTTGATATTTTAAAGGAAAAAACTAAGCAAGATCCGCGCCATATTTTTAATAAGGCGATTAAGAAAGTTTCTCCGCTCGTAGAAGTTCGCGGTAAGCGCGTCGGCGGAGCGAATTATCAGGTCCCTTTCCAGGTTAGAGGCGAAAGACGCTATTTCTTGGGCTGTAATTGGATTATTAAGGCGGCTAACGATAGAAAGGGCCGTTCGACTGCTGAAAAGTTAGCGACGGAGATTTTAGACGCTTCTAATGGCGAAGGCGTGGCGGTTAAGAAAAGAGAAGCGGTGCATAAGATGGCTGAAGCTAATAAAGCGTTTGCCCATTTTTCTCGCTCCAGATCTAAGTAATTTAATTTTTAAACATTTTTATAATTTATGTCTCGTGACTACTCTCTAGACCATATCCGCAACATCGGAATCATGGCGCACATTGATGCCGGTAAAACAACTTTTACTGAGCGCGTTTTGTTTTATACCGGTAAGAAGCATAAAATAGGTGAAACCCATGAAGGGCAGGCTGATATGGACTGGATGGAGCAGGAAAAAGAAAGAGGAATTACGATTACTTCCGCAGCGACGACTTGTTTTTGGAAGAACAATAAAATCAATATTATTGATACCCCGGGGCACGTCGATTTTACGGTTGAAGTAGAACGTTCTTTGCGTGTTTTAGACGGTGCGGTAGCTGTTTTTGATGGACAAGCCGGCGTAGAGCCTCAATCAGAGACTGTTTGGCGCCAAGCCGACAAGTATCATGTTCCACGTCTTTGTTTTGTTAATAAGATGGATAAGATGGGGGCGGATTTTTACATGAGCTTAAAGTCTATTCGTGATCGCTTAAGCCCTAAAGCCGTTGCCATCCAATTACCGATTGGCGCTGAAGACACTTTAAGCGGCGTTATTGATATTTTAGAAAAGAAAGCTTATACCTTTTCTGGTTTTAATGGCTTAGAGATTAAAGAGATTGCAATTCCTGAAGACATGAAGGATAAGGTTGATCAATATCACAACGAACTTGTAGAAAGAGCAGTTGAATGCGATGAAGCCGCTATGGAAAAATATTTAGGCGGGCAGGAGGTTTCTCTTGAGGAACTGAAGAAGGCGATCAGAAAAGGGGTAATTGCTAACCAGCTTTATCCAGTTATGTGCGGAACAGCTTTGCAGAATATCGGCGTTCAGTTAGTTTTAGATGCTGTTAATGAATATTTACCATCCCCGATTGATTTACCAGAAATCGAGGCAACCGATGCGCATGATCCAGAAAAAACATTTTTAATCACGGCTGACGACGGCAAGCCTTTTGTTGGTTTAGCTTTTAAAATCGCGACCGACCCTTTTGTCGGGAAGCTCTGTTTCGTGCGTGTTTATCAGGGGGTTTTAACTTCTGGCTCATATATTGTTAATTCTTCTAAAGATACTAAAGAGAGAGTCGGACGTTTAGTTCGGATGCACGCTCAGCATCGTGAAGAAATCAAGGAAATTTGTGCTGGCGATATCGCTGCGATTATTGGTCTTAAAAATACTACTACCGGTAATACTTTGTGCGACGAAAGTAATCCTGTTTTAATGGAATCGATTATTTTCCCAGAGCCAGTTATTAAGATTGCGGTTGAGCCGAAAACTAAAGCTGATCAAGAAAAAATGGGGGTCGCTCTGCAGCGTTTAGCCGAGGAAGATCCGACTTTCCGGGTGGAAACTGATGCGGAAACTAACCAAGTTTTGATTTCCGGTATGGGTGAATTACATCTTGATATTATCGTTGACCGCATGAAGCGCGAATTCAGCGTTGAAGCTAATGTCGGCAATCCGCAAGTATCATATCGTGAAACTATCACTAGAGTAGCTGAAGCAGAGCACAAGTATGCTAAACAGTCCGGCGGACGCGGTCAATACGGCCATTGTTCTTTGCGCATTGAACCGATGGAGACTGGCAAGGGTCTAGAATTTGCCGATGAAGTTAAGGGCGGTGTTATTCCTAAAGAATACATTCCCGCGATTGAAAAAGGTTTCCGCGAAGCAGTTCTTAGCGGTACGGTTGCCGGCTATCCAATGGTTGACGTGAAGTGTGCGGTTTTCTATGGTTCTTATCATGAAGTTGACTCTTCGGAAATTGCCTTTAAATTAGCCGCTATTCACGCCTTTAGAGATGCCTGCCAGAAAGCCGGTGCTGTTCTTTTGGAGCCAATCATGAAAGTTGAAGTTACTACCCCTGAGGAATATATGGGTAATATTATTGGCGACTTAAGCAGTAAGCGCGGTCAAGTTGAAGAAATGTCTGATAGGGCCAATGTTAAAGTGGTGCGCGCTAAAGTGCCGCTCGCGGAAATGTTTGGTTATTCGACTGGCCTGCGTTCTATGTCTCAAGGTCGTGCTAACTATGTTATGGAATTTTCCAATTACGCTGAAGTCCCGAAAAACATTTTAGAAGCGATTAAAGAGAAGAAGGGAAGGTAGCCTGTTAGTTGCTTATTAATTTAAGTTTTAATTTTATGTTCCCCGAACAATTAAAAAGAATTCTTAACTTAATAAAAAAGACCGGAGATAAGGTAGTTGTTTTTGATGCTAGCGCGTCTGATGATTCCTATGTTTTAATGAATTTCAATTCTTATGAAGGTCTGGTCGCAGATGAAACTTTAACAACAATATCTCCTAAAACAGAACCAGTTAATCCGCTAGTTGAATTAGCAAAAAAAGAGGAATTTAAGCCAGAAAAAAGCGATTTATCGACTGTCAGTGAAAATTTGACAGAAGAAGATTTAACTGATAAAATAAATCGCGAAATATCTGTGTGGAAAAATAGCCAAAACGCAGAGTCTTTGGCTGCCGATGATAGGTCAAAAAAAGCTTGGTCGATTCCGCCGCAGGTAAAAAATAAAGCACAGGAAGTTGAGTAATTTAGTTTAAAAATTTGTAAAAATTTTATTAATAAATAATTAATTTAGTTTGGCTGGTTTCCTTAGGGAAAGAAACTCCGTTAACCTTTTGGTCTAAACGGGGGCCCAACACAAAAAACATGGCTGCAGAAAAATTTGAGAGATTAAAATCCCATGTCAACGTCGGCACTATCGGCCACGTCGATCATGGAAAAACTACGTTAACCGCTGCGATGTTAGCCGTTTTCGCTGCTAAAGGAATGAAGGCGTCTCAAAAGGACGTTGGCGAAATCGATGCTGCTCCAGAGGAAAAGGCTCGCGGTATTACTATTGCGACTGCTCACGTTGAATACGAATCAGAATCAAGACACTATGCCCACGTCGATTGTCCGGGTCACGCCGATTATGTTAAGAACATGATCACCGGTGCTGCTCAGATGGATGGTTCTATTTTAGTTGTAGCGGCGACTGATGGCCCTATGCCTCAGACTCGCGAACACATCTTGTTAGCTCGCCAAGTTGGCGTTCCTTACATTATCGTTTTCTTGAACAAATGCGATATGGTTGAGGATAAAGAATTAATCGACTTAGTTGAAGAAGAAATTCGTGACTTATTAAAGAAATATGAATTCCCTGGTGATACTACCCCGATTATTCGCGGTTCTGCTTTAAAGGCTTTAGAAAACCCAACTGGACCAGATGCTGAGCCATTAATGAAGTTGATGGAAGCTTTGGATACTTATATCCCAGAACCTGCTCGTGATGTTGATCATCCTTTCTTAATGCCGATTGAAGATATTTTCTCAATCGAAGGTCGTGGTACCGTTGTTACTGGTCGTATCGAAAGAGGCATTATCAAAGTTGGAGAAGAAGTTGAAATCGTTGGTTTGATGGATACTAAGAAAACTACTGTTACTGGCGTAGAAATGTTCAACAAGTCTTTAGACCAAGGACAGGCTGGGGACAACGCCGGTATCTTACTTCGCGGTACTAAGAAAAATGAAGTTGAAAGAGGTCAGGTTCTTTGCAAACCAGGCTCCATTACTCCTCATACTGAATTCTCCGCTGAAGTATACGTTTTAACTAAAGAAGAAGGTGGTCGCCATAAACCTTTTTTCAATGGCTACAAGCCACAATTCTACTTTAAGACCACTGATGTTACTGGTGATATTACTTTACCAGCAGGAACTGAAATGGTTATGCCGGGCGACACTATTAATTTAGATATTAAATTAATTGCTCCAATTGCTTTGGAAGACAAGCAGAAGTTCACTATCCGCGAAGGCGGTAGAACTGTTGGCGCTGGTGTTGTTACCAAGATCATGAAATAAGTAAATACTTTGCCTCGTTCTTTCTGAAAGGGAAGGACGAGGTTGTAGTGTTAATTTAAGAATTTAATTATGTCCGAAAACAAAAAAGAAGCTAATGAATTCAAGCAGCGTATCAGAATCAAGATCAAAGCTTTTGATCACAAGATTATTGATCAGTCGACGAAAACGATTATCGAAACAATAGAACGTTCCGATGCTCAGTTTTTTGGACCTATCCCGCTGCCGACAGAAAAAAGAAAGTATACCGTCAATCGCTCAACTTTCGTTCACAAAGATGCGCGCGATCAGTATGAAATGCGCGTTCATAAGAGGATGATTGATATTATCGACCCGACGGCTAAAACCATCGAGGATTTGACGAACCTAAGCCTACCAGCCGGGGTTGACGTCGAGATTAAAATGTAGTAATATTACCAAGTAATATATTAAATTTGCTAAGGCTCGCCTGAACAACTCTAGGTACTAGAAAGTATTTAAGCGAAAATTAGTCAAAATTTGGAGGTAAATCAGCCAGAAACAATATAATCTAAATAATAACTAATCAAGGTTATTTTTATAGTTTGTATTCCTAGCTGGTTTTGGACCAGTTTTTTGTTAAATATAGACAAATATGAAATTTATTTTAGGGAACAAATTAAGCATGACCCAGGTTTGGAAGGGTGATAGGGTAATCGCCGTTACTCCGGTTTTAGCTGGGCCTTGTGTTATCACCCAGGTAAAAAACCAGTCTAAGGATGGTTATGAAGCTTTACAGTTAGCGAGCGGAACTAGAAAAGAAAAAAATATTAATAAACCGCAAATTGGCCATTTTAAGTCCGCTGGAGTTAAACCGGCTCATGTGCGTGAATTCCGTTTAGGAAAAACAGCTGATTTTAAAGTTGGTGATGTTATCAGTGTTGAAGCTTTTACTGAAGGCGATATTATTAATGTTACCGGCACTTCTAAGGGTAAAGGTTTCCAAGGTGTTGTGAAGCGTCACGGTTTTCATGGTTTTAGAAAAACTCATGGTAATAAAGATCAGGAAAGAATGCCCGGCTCTATCGGCCCTAAGGGTCCAGCCCATGTTTTTAAAGGAACGAGAATGGCCGGACGTATGGGCGGCGATAGAGTTACTACTACTAATTTAGAGGTTGTTTCCGTTAATCCAGCCGAAAATATCATTTATGTTAAAGGCTCTGTTCCCGGTGCTATCAATGGCTTAGTGATGATTACTGGTCGTGGCGATTTGCAAGTTAACTTAAAGAAAGCCGCTACTCAAGTTCAAGAAGTCACAGAGGAGACCTCAGCTCCAGAAGAAGCGGCCGCAGAAGTTAGTGAGATTAAAGAAGAGGTTGCCGCTGTAGAAGTTAAAGAAGAAACTAAAGAAGAAACTAAAGAAAAAACTAAAGAAGCAGCCCTAGAAGAAGTCAAAGAAGAGGCCCAAGCTTAATAAAAAAAGTAATTGATTTATTATATGTCATTAAAGATAAAAGTTTACAACCAATCTATTGAGCCTCTTAAAGATTTAGAGTTGCCAGTTAAAATTTTTGGCGTCGAGCCGAATCATGAATTACTACATCAGGCCATTGTTACTCAAATGGCTAATACTCGTCAGGTTTTAGCGGATACTAAAGGACGGGCTGAAGTTTCAGGTGGTGGTAAAAAGCCTTGGAAACAAAAGGGAACAGGCCGCGCTCGCGCTGGGTCTAGCCGTTCGCCGATTTGGATTGGCGGTGGCGTCACTTTTGGTCCGACTAGCGATCGAAATTTTAAAAAGAAAATTAACCAAAAAATGAAGCAGAAAGCTTTATTTATGGTCTTAAGCGATAAGCTAGCGATGGAATCTTTAGTGGTTTTAGAAAATTTAGATTTTTCTGACTATAAGACTAAGAAATTTAATGAGATCTTAACTAAGGTAGAAAAGAATATCTTAAAAAATGAACGCCGCAATGTTTTAGTTGTTAATGAGGCTAAAGAAGAAAAAGCTAAATATTCCGGACGCAACCTACAGGGAGTTAAGATAATCAATGCGGAAAACATTAATCTACTCGATCTCTTAAATTATAAGAACTTGATCATTACTGAAAGCGTAGTACAGTCCCTAATAGATCGTTATAATAAATAAATCGTTTAATCATTTTGAAAAATATGGCGTTATTTGGCAAAAAACCAGCAGCCGCAACCGATAAGAAGGCTTCCTCGAAAGAAGAAAAATCCGAAAAAGCCGTGAGCATGAAGGACTTGTATTCTGAGGCGGCGGTTAAAACTGTTAAATCAGCTGACGGAAAGACAAAAAAAGCTAGCAAGGTTAGTGATGCTTATCAGGTATTAGTTAAACCTTTAGTTACCGAAAAAGCGACTAATTTAGCGGCGAGCAATAAATATGTTTTTGTTGTTTCTGATAAAGCCAATAAGATTTCCGTTGCTAAGGCAATTGAAGCTTTATATGGTGTTAAGCCGCTGAAAGTAAATATGGCCAATATTTCCGGCAAGAGAGTGGCTCGTGGTCGTATTCGCGGCCAAAGAAAAGACTGGCGCAAGGCGGTGGTTACTTTAGCCGCCGGCCAATCGATTAAGATTTACGAAGGCGTTTAATTTGAATACATTAATTGAACAATATGGGAATTAAAAAAGTAAAAGCAAATACCCCGGGACGACGCGAAGCAACTTTTGATGATTTCAAGGATATTACCAAAAAGACTCCGGAAAAAAACTTGATTGTCATTAAAAAGAAAAGAGGCGGCCGTAACAGCCAAGGAAAAATTACCGTTCGTCATCGTGGCGGCGGCACCAAGCGTTTTGTCCGTTTGATTGATTTCAAGCGTGATAAGTTCGATATTCCGGCTACAGTAGCGGCGATTGAATACGATCCGAATCGCGGCGCTCGCTTAGCCTTATTAAATTACGCTGATGGGGAAAAGAGATATATTATCGCTCCAGTTGATATGAAAGTCGGCGATCAGGTCATGAGCTCTAAGAATTTAATTGAAATTAAAACCGGTAACGCTTTACCGCTTCAGTTTATCCCTGCCGGCATGGCCGTTAGCGCCGTTGAACTTGAACCTGGTCAGGGGGCAAAAATTGCTCGCGGGGCCGGTAATCTAGTTTATGTCATGGGTGTCGAAGGAAAATATGCTCAAGTAAAAATGCCATCGGGCGAAATTCGCAAGATTAAAAAAGATTGTCTCTGTACTGTTGGCCAAGCTAGTAATCCTGATAAGCGCCATATTACCTTAGGTAAAGCGGGTAGAATGCGTTACTTAGGTTTCCGTCCGACTGTCCGCGGTACCGCTATGAATCCGGTTGATCATCCACACGGTGGTGGTGAAGGCAAGCAATCTATCGGTTTACGTCATCCTAAGACTCCTTGGGGCAAGCCAGCTCTAGGGGTTAAGACTAGACGCAAACATCCGTCTGATAAGTTAATTGTCAAACGTCGCTCCAAGAGAAGAAAATAATTTGTAATTAGTTAATAAACAAATATGTCCAGAAGTTTAAAAAAAGGACCATACGTCAATTTACGCCTCCTCAATAAAGTTAAAGATTTAAAAGCAGGCGAAAAGACTGTTATCAAGGTTTGGGATAGAGCGGCCACAATTACTCCAGAAATGGTTGGCCATACCTTCGGTGTTCATAACGGTAAGACTCATGTTCCGGTTTATGTTGTTGAAAATATGGTCGGCCATCGTCTTGGCGAGTTTTCTCCGACTAAGAAGTTTGTCAGTCATGGCGGTAAGATGGCTAAGTCACAGGCCGCTGCTAAAAAATAATTCGTACTAATTTCCTAATAATATGGAAGTAAAAGCCAGTTTAAAACATTTAAGAATGTCTCCACGCAAAGCTCGCTTGGTTATTGATGTTATTCGTAAAATGCCGGTTAATACCGCTTTGGACCAATTAAAATTCATCAATAAAAAAGCTGCTGAACCGATTGCCGGTTTGATTAAAAGTGCGATTGCTAACGGTGTTAATACCTATAGTTTGGAGGCAGACAATTTATATATCAAAGAGATTCGTTCTGATGAGGGCGTGATGTTAAAGCGTTGGATGCCTCGTGCTCACGGACGAGCGACTTCCATCCGCAAACGCGGCTGCCATTTGAATGTTGTTCTAGCTGAAATCAAGGAAAGCGGCCAGAAAGAGAAAAAAGTGGTTAAAGTGGCCGATCCGGTTAAATTAGAAAAATTAGCCGCTGACAGCGCTAAGGCCGTTAAAGGCGATAAGGTTAAGAAGGAAGCTAAAACCAAGGAAAAGACAGTTGAAGCCGCTGACCCAAGAATGGAAAACCAGCACGCTCCGGCTAAAGCCGAGGGTAAAGGCTTCTCTGCTAAGATGTTTAGACGTAAAGCTGGTTAATATATATTGGTAATAAATGATTTTTAAATACATATGGGTAAAAAAGTAAATCCAAAAATCCTCCGCATGGGCATCACTAAAACTTGGGCTTCGGTCTGGTTTGAAAGCGGCGAAAAATATATCAAGAACGTTCGCCAGGATGTTTTAATCCGTAAATACTTAATTCGCGAGTTCAAGGAAGCCGGCGTTGATAAGGTTGAGATAATCCGCAGCTTGAATAAGATTGAGGTCACGGTGACTACCGCTAAGCCAGGTTTAATTATTGGTCGCGGCGGTAATGGCGTTGAGGATTTGAAGAAAAAAATCCATGACAAATTCTTAAAGAATTTCCGTTTGGGCGAAATCAATTTGAATATCAAGGAAGCTAGTCGTCCCGGGTTAAGCGCTCAGATTATTGTTCAGTCAATGATTATGGATATTGAAAAAAGAATGCCTTTTCGTAAAGTAATGAAGCAGACTATTTCTAAAGTAGAGAGAGCTGGGGCCTTAGGAGTTAAAGTGGTTGTCTCTGGACGCTTGAATGGCGCAGAAATTGCTAGAACTGAGAAGTTGGTTTCCGGAAAAGTTCCTCTCCAGACCTTAAGAGCGGATATTGATTATGCTCGCGGTGCTGCTAATACTACTTATGGTACTATCGGCATCAAAGTCTGGATTTATAAAGGTGAAGTTTTTGAAAAAGAATCGCAAAAAGGCGAAGTGATCGCCAGCTAAGAATATAAAATAAAGTTTTTTCTATATGTTAATGCCAAAGAAAACCAAATGGAGAAAAGATCATAAGCGGCGTCGTGGCGGTCAAGCGACTCGTAACTTAAATATTAGTTTCGGCAGCTATGGCTTAAAAGCTTTGACTCCTTGCTGGGTATCCGCTCGTCAGATTGAATCGGCTCGTCGCGTTATGACTAAATATGTTAAGAAGACTGGCCGCATTTGGATTAGAATTTTTCCTGATAAACCGGTGACTGCTCATGGTGGCGAAATTCCGATGGGTAAAGGTAAGGGGGCCGTTGATTATTATGTAGCAATCATTAAGCCGGGCATGATTATGTTTGAAATGGAAGGTATTGATAAAGAAACTGCTAAGAAAGCGATGGAACTGGCTGGTTATAAGTTACCGGTTAAATGCCAGTTTATCAGCAAAGAGTAATTTATTAGTTCGTAGCAAAAATATGGAATTTAAAGAATTAAAAACTAAGGATAAAAAGGATTTACAGACTCTCTTGAATGTTAATCGTGAGAAATTACGCGAATTGCGTTTTAAGGATTCTAATAAGCAATTGAAAAATATTCGCGAAATCCGGGCAACTAGAAATTTAATTGCCCAAACCTTAACTTTATTAAATAACCAAGAATAATATGCCCGCCAAAAAGACACAACCAGAGGTTAAAATAGAAAAACCGGCGACCATTATTAAAAAGTTCAACGGCGTAGTGGTAAGCGATAAAAACGATAAAACGATTGTCGTTAAGGTTGAAACTGTTAAAGTGCATCCGAAGTATAAGAAAAGATACGTTGTTAGCCGTCGCTACAAAGTTCATGATGAACAGAATGAGTTTAAGGTTGGCGATAAAGTTGTTTTTATCGAATGCCGCCCTTTAAGCCGCGACAAGCGCTGGAGAGTCATTAAGAAATAAGAGAAGCTAGGAGTTTTATAAATATATGATACAAGTTCAAACTTATCTGAAAGTAGCCGATAATTCTGGTGCCAAAGAAGTTATGTGCATCAGAGTATTAGGCGGATACAAGAAGCGCTATGGGCACGTCGGCGATATTATTGTCGCGGCAGTAAAAAGCGCGGCGCCTCACGCGGCTATCAAGAAAGGCGATGTTGTTAAAGCGGTTATTGTTCGCACGGCGAAAGAAATTAGACGCGCTGACGGTTCTTACCTGCGTTTTAGCGATAATGCGGCGGTTGTGATTAATGATATCAAGAAAAAGGAGCCGAAGGGAACTCGTATTTTTGGGCCGGTGGCTCGTGAAATCAGACGCGCTGGTTTTACAAAAATTGCTTCTTTAGCGCCTGAGGTTTTGTAATCAATCAAGTAAGTGTCCGCCCAAGGCGGAATAAACAAATATGAATATCAAAAAGAACGACAAAGTACAAATTTTAACCGGCAAGGATAAAGGTAAGACTGGCAAGGTTTTACAAGTCTTAGCGAGTCAAGGACGGGTCAGCATTGAAGGTTTAAATTTGTTAATTAAACACTTGCGCCCGAATCGCAATAATGAAAAGGGCCAAAGAATAGAATTTCCTGGTTTTATCAATATTTCTAATGTCGCTTTAGTTTGTCCGAAATGCGGGAAGAATACTAAAGTTGCTCATAAAATCGTCAAAGTCGAAGGCGGTAAGGATAAAAAATTCCGAACTTGTAAAAAGTGTCAGGAAACAATCGATTAATTTTAAATCTATGAGACTAAAAGATAAGTATAAAAAAGAAATCGTACCGGCTTTGTCTGAGAAGTTTTCCTATGCCAATCCTTTTCTGATTCCACGTCTGGAAAAAGTCGTTCTCAATGTTGGCTTTGGCCGCCATTTTAAGGAAAAGGAATATATTGCTAGCGTGGAAAAGGGCTTAACTAAGTTAAGCGGCCAGAAAATTGTTTTTACTAAGGCTAAGAAATCAATCTCCGCTTTCAAAATTCGTGATGGATTAGTGATTGGCGCTAAGGTAAGTTTACGTGGCGATAGAATGTATGATTTTGTCGAGAAGCTAGTTAACATAACTTTTCCTCGTGTTCGCGACTTCCGCGGTATTAGCGAAAAAGCGGTCGATCGCAGCGGAAACTTAACGGTTGGTTTCAAGGAGTATGTTTGTTTCCCGGAAATCCATGTTGAAGATATCGAACATGTTTTCGGCTTGGAAGTTTGTTTAGCGTCTAGCGCTAAGAACAGGGAAGAAGGTCTGGAATTATTCCGCCTCCTCGGCTTCCCGTTTAAAAAAGAAAGCAAATAATTTAAATATCTATGGCAAGAACTGCATTAATCGTAAAAGCAAACAGAAAACCGAAATTTTCTACCCGGAAAATCAATCGTTGTTGGCGTTGTGGCCGCAACCACGGATTTATCGGTGATTTCAAATTATGCCGTATCTGTTTTCGAGAATTAGCCGATAACGGCGATTTGCCGGGCATCACCAAGTCTAGCTGGTAATTAAGTTATTGGTAATAAGTTATTAAGAATTCACTAAAAATATGATGGATCCCATCGCAGACATGTTCACAAGAATTAGAAACGCTTCGGCCGTTAAGAAAACGGAGTTGGTTTTGCCTATGAGCAAGCTTAAATACGAAGTGGCCAAGATTTTAGAGCAAGAGTCTTGGATTAAAAAAGCGGAGATTGTTCCCGGCGGCCTCAATGGCAAGCACTCTAGTTTTGATGAACTAAAAATCTATTTGAAGTACCATAAAAACGGCAAGCCTCAGATTACCTCGATTAAGAAGATTAGTCGCCCGGGTTTGAAGATTTATGTTAATAAGGATGAAATCCCGACGGTTTTGAATAATTTCGGCATGGCTATTATTTCGACTTCCAAGGGGCTGATGACTGGAAAAGAAGCTAGAAAGCAGAAGATAGGCGGAGAGGTTTTGGGAGAAATTTTTTAATAATCACTAAGCATAATTTCATATGTCACGTTTAGGAAAATTACCAATTAAATTACCAGCCGGTATTCAGGTCACGATTAAGGACAAAGAGATATTATTCAAGGGGCCGAAAGGCGAACTGAAAATCGCTCAGAATCCTCTAGTAGAAGTTAAGCTGGAAAACGATGCCTTAATTATCGCTCCTTTTGATAAGGCGGCTAAAAATGCCAGCGCGATGTGGGGGTTGATTTGGAGTTTAGCGAGGAATTCCGTCCTGGGAGTAAGCGAGGGTTTTGTTAAAAAACTGGAAATCAATGGGGTTGGTTATCGCGCAGCGGTGGCTGGAGCTAAATTGAATTTAAACCTCGGCTATTCTCACCCGATTGAGTTCAAATTACCGGAAGGAATCGTTGCTGCCGTTGAAGCTAATACCATTACCATTAGCGGTGCAGATAAATGCTTAGTCGGTGAAACAGCTGCTCAGATTAGAAAACTACGTAAGCCGGAGCCATATAAAGGCAAAGGCGTTAAGTATTCCGATGAAGTAATTAGACGCAAGGCCGGTAAAGCCGCGGCTAAAGGTAAATAATCACTAGCATAGATTTAATTATATGGATAAAAATAAGGCAAAAATTCAGAAAAATGCGCGTCGCCATGCTAAGGTCCGTTCAACTATTTCCGGAACGGCCGAGCGTCCACGCTTAAGCGTTTTTCGTTCTAATCGCGGCATGTTTATTCAATTAGTCGACGACTTAGCTGGAAAAACTTTAGTGAGCGCTTCTAGTTTAGAAATTAAGACTAAAGCGGCTAAAATAGATTTAGCTAAAGAGTTAGGCGTATTGATTGCGAAGAAGGCAAAAGAACTGAAAATTGCGCAGATTGTCTTTGACCGCAGTTCTTATAAATATCATGGTCGCGTTAAAGCTTTGGCTGATGGTGCCCGTGAAGGCGGTTTAGATTTTTAATATTATATTTCCGCTAGCCGGATAATTAAACATTGTAATATGTCTGACATTAAAAAAACTACAAGTGAAAATATCTCTTCCGAAGCGCCTAGCGCTGCCAAAACCGTCGCTTCCGATATTTATGGCGAGAAGAAGAAAGAGCGCTCCGGCGGTTTCCGTGGTCCGCGTCGTGGCGGCCGCGACGACAAGCCTAAGGACGATATGGAACAGCGTATTCTTGAGGTCGCGCGCGTTACTCGTGTTATGGCCGGCGGAAAAAGAATGAATTTTCGGGCTTGTGTAGCGATTGGCGACAAGAAGGGAACAGTTGGCGTCGGTTTAGGTAAAGGAGCTGATGTTACTATGGCGGTTAATAAAGCGGTGAATAAAGCCAAAAAAACCTTAGTTAAGGTCTCTATGGTTAATGAGACTATTCCACATGAGGTAACCTTGAAATTAGGAGCGGCTCGCCAAATCATCAAGCCAGCTAAAAAAGGGCGCGGTGTTATTGCCGGCGGAGTCAGCCGTATTATTTTCGAATTAGCCGGAGTTAAGAATATTACCAGTAAAACCCTAGGCTCGAATAATAAAGTAAATAATGCTCGCTGTACGATAGAAGCTTTAAGACGTCTCCATAAAGTCGAAGCCAAGGAGACAAAAACTGAAGAAAAATCAGCGACTACCAAAAAAACTGTCGCAGATAAAACCGAGAAAAAAGCTAGCCACAAATAATTTGCAATAATTGCCTATATATATGCTATCACTTAATACTCTAAAAAAAGCCAAAGGTTCGGCTAAAAAAATCAAGCGCGTTGGTCGCGGTAATGCTTCTGGCCATGGTACTTATAGTACCCGTGGTTTAAAGGGGCAGAAGGCTCGCTCCGGCGTTAGCAATCTAAAGCGTTTAGGGATGCGCAAACAATTGTTGGCAATTCCTAAAGCCCGGGGTTTTAAATCTTTAAAACCGAAGAATCAGATTGTGAGCGTCAAGGCAATTAATAGCAATTTCCAAGATAACGAAATTGTTAGCCCCGCTACTTTATTTGCCAAAAAACTCATTTCTTCAGCTAACCTACCAGTTAAAGTGCTTGGCAAGGAGAAGCTAACCGTTAAAGTAACTTTTGAAAAGGTTTTAACCAGTGCATCAGTGCAGAACCAAATCAAATAATCGAGATTTTATTAAATAATCGAGATTCTATGTTTAATAAATTGGAACAAATTTGGAAAGCGAAGGATTTACGTAACAATATTCTTTTTGTTTTGGGAATGTTGGTCGTTTTCCGTTTTGCCGCCCATATTCCTATTCCAGGAGTTGACGCGGTCGCTTTAAAGAATTTATTCGCTTCTAACCAGATTTTTGGCTTAATGAATTTGTTTTCCGGCGGCGGCATGGAGAATTTCTCTATTGTCATGATGGGAGTTGCTCCATATATCACTTCATCGATTATTTTCCAATTATTAGGCATGATAGTTCCGAAAATCGAAGAAATGCAGAAGGAGGAGGATGGTCGCCAAAAGATTAATATGTGGACCCGTTGGTTAACTGTGCCTTTAGCGGCTATGCAGGCTTACGGTATGATTACCTTATTGCGCCGTGGCGCTACAGGAATTCTAGGAGACATCAGTACTTTTGACTTTACAGTCGTTATTATTACTATCAGCGCTGGTACGATCTTGTTAATGTGGATTGGTGAATTAATATCCGAAAAGAAAGTCGGTAACGGCATTTCTTTATTGATTTTTGCTGGTATTATTTCCGGACTACTGCAGACTGTCAGACAAGTGTTTATCACTTTCGATGTTTCCCAATTATTCATGTTAATCGGTTTTGCGGCCATTACTATTATTACCGTTGTCGGTGTCGTTATCATCAACGAAGGACAGCGCAATATTCCAGTCCAATATGCTCGTCAAATCAGAGGCAATCGTGCTTTCGGCGGAACCAGTACCCATTTGCCTTTACGGGTTAATATGGCCGGCGTTATCCCGATTATTTTTGCTATTTCGGTTGTTTTATTCCCATCGATGATTGCCCAGTTTTTAATTCATGCGAAAAGCTTGTGGTTGGTTAATCTTGCCAATTGGACCATAGAGATGTTTAACAATCAGTTGTTTTACGGTATCACTTATTTCATCTTGGTTTTTGCTTTTACTTATTTTTATACCGAAGTGGTTTTTCATCCGAAAAGAATTTCCGAAAATCTCCAAAAGCAAGGCGGTTTTATCCCTGGTATCCGACCGGGACAAGCGACTAGTGATTACTTGTCTGATACAACTCATAAAATCATTCTAGTCGGCGCGCTTTTCTTAGGCATTATTGCTGTTTTACCTTTAATTATGCAATATATAACCGGCATGCAGTCCTTTGCCATCGGCGGCACTAGTTTGTTAATTGTTGTTGCAGTAGTCATTGAGACGGTTAAGCAAATCGAGGCTCAACTAACGATGCGTGAGTATGACGGCCTCTAATTTCCCAATTATTTTCTGATTTTTAAAAAAAGCGGCTTTCTTGCCGTCTTTTTTTATGTTATAATTTGAATAAATTGTTAAATCTTCTAAATTATATGGGGTTATTCAATATTGCTGCTAATGCTAAAAAAATGACGGATTATCGTCTCGATCAGAAATTAGACGAGTTTTTTCGCCGGAATCCATCTTTTAAGAATCTCCGTGATAATCAAGAATTGGTTTTTGATATCATTAAAAAATATAAGGATAAAAGTCGGCGCGGAATCGCCACTTCACGTCTAACAGTTAAACGGGATATGTATAAGCTGTATAAAGACAGAACTAAATTAGGGCTTAGCTTGAGCGATTTAGACGATTTGCGCGATTTGTTATCGTCTTTTAAATCTTAACTTATGATTTACATAAAAACAAAAGAGGAAATCCGCATTATTAAAGAAGGCGGCCGCCGTTTGGCGGCTATTTTGCGTCGCCTTAAAGAAGAGATGAAGCCGGGAACTAGTACAGCTTACTTGGAGGAGTTGTCAGAAACGATGATAAAAGAAGTCGGCGGACGGGCCGCTTTTAAGAATTATCCAATGGGTGGGGGGCTGTTTTTCCCATCAGCCCTCTGTGTCTCTATTAACGACGAAGTTGTTCATGGCGCCTCTTTGCCGGATCGAATTTTAAAAGAAGGCGACATTGTCGACTTAGATATTGGCATGGAATGGCCGGTAGATGAATCTTTACGGGAAAAATTTCAGGCACCCCTCAATCCTCACTCTAAAGATGGCGGCTTTTTTACCGATATGTGCATGACTTTCCCGGTCGGAAAAATAAGTAAAGAAAATCAAAAACTGTTACGGATTACCGAAGAATGTTTAAACAAAGCGATTAAAGTCATAAAACCTGGTAAACGCATTAATGATATCGCCCGCGTCATCGAGCGTCACGCCGAAAATCATGGTTATGGAGTTGTTCGTGATTTAGTCGGTCACGGCGTCGGTTATTATGCTCATGAAGAGCCGGATGTTTTTAACTTTTCTATTAATCCAGAAGCACGAGAAAATATCGTTCTAAAAGCGGGAATGGTGATTGCGGTTGAGCCGATGATCAATGCCGGTGATTGGCGGGTAAAAATGCATCCCAATGGCTATACTATTCTAACCGAAGATGCTTCCTATAGCGCCCACTTTGAACACACGATTGCCATCACAGAAGATGGTTGTGAAGTACTGACTAAATAGCTAACAATATTCTATGGATAGCAAAAGGTATTTAGGAGTAGATTGGGGAGAAAAACGAATAGGATTAGCGCTCGCTGAGGAGGAGACTTCTTTAGCTTTACCTTTTAAGACGGCTGCTAATCTTCAAGAACTTTTGACTATTATCAATTCCGAAGAAATTACCGACATTGTTATTGGTTCGCCGCGCAAGATGAGCGGGGAATCAGCCAGTAACCCTCTTTGGCTTGATTTTGTTGAAAAGCTAAAGGCCAGTACGAAGATAAATGTCCATTTCATTGATGAGCGTTTAACTAGTTTAGCGGCTGATGCGCGTGGCGGGAGAGACAAGAATAAGGCTAGCCGAGATGAAATTGCTGCAAGTATAATTTTACAAGATTTTTTAGATAGTCATTAGAATGAGAATTATTATCATATAGAATAGTTTTTCGGAGCGCATATGATTTCGTAAAGCAAAAATGAGTTTCAATAAATTAAAAGAATTAACTATTTACGAATTTTTGCCCCAGAAATCATCTAAGCGCAGGAAAACTATTCTATATGAGATGCGCTAATAGCTATGAGATATATCTCTTATAGTTGACTATATGGATGAAACTAAGAATTCACAGGCCATTATTTTGAATCGCTCCGACTATCGCGAGAGCGATTCTTTGATTACCGTTTATACTAAGGATTACGGGAAATTATCTTTAATTGCCCGGGGAGCTAAAAAATTAAGCTCTAAGTTAAGCGGCCATTTAGAACCGCTGAGCCTAGTTGATATTTTAATTATAAAAGGAAAAGGTTTTGATTATATTGGGAGCGCTTTAGGTCGTCAAGCTTTTTTAGGGATTAAAGATGATTTAAACAAGCTTTATTTTGCCGGCTTGGCTCTAAGAAATTTTAATCTTTTAGTGCGTGACAATCAGCCTGATGAAAGGCTTTTTTTCTTGTTACAGCGATTTTTGGAAGTTTTAGACAACTATTCAGGAGATGAGTTTACCAGGGAAAATGGTGACTTGCTCTATGTCTTTTTTGCCCTAAAACTTCTCTCAGAGTTGGGCTATAGACCGGAAATGCACGAATGTCTATCATGTCGAAGCCAGATAAAATCTGGAAAAAATTATTTTAACTTAAAGAATGGCGGCCTGGTCTGTGAGAATTGTTTTAAGAAAGAGTTTTCTATTTATGAAAAAGAGGGGATACGTCCAGCAGAAATATTGACAATATCAGATAATTGTATCAAACTGATGCGTTTTATGACGGATAATAAGTTAGAGACAGCTTCAAAGCTACGGCTCGATAAAAAGTTTATCAAAGAATTGTCAATTTTAGTTAATAATTTTATTAGCTTTAGATCTTAAAGTAATCCTGCGCGGACAGTCTAAATCGCTCATTTTTTGGGGCGATTTTTTTCTTGCTAAAAGGGTTAAAATGCGTTAATATTTAGATAGTTTAATAAAAATTTTTTAAATAAATCCGAGTTATTGCAACTTGGGCTTAGTTTATTTTATGTTAAGAACGCATACTTGCGGAGAGCTTAGCGCTTCCCATGCTGGCCAGGAAACATCTTTAGCGGGTTGGGTAAATAGCGCTCGTAATTTGGGCGGTTTGATATTTATTGATTTGCGCGACCGCTACGGGATAACTCAAGTAAAAATTGACCCTCAGGCTAGGCCGGATTTAGCTGAGATTGCTAGTGAGTTTCGCTCAGAATGGGTTATTGGTGTTAGGGGTCAGGTGATTGCTCGGCCGGAAGAAATGAAGAACACGAAAATGGCGACGGGAGAAATCGAAGTAATAGCTTCAAGTTTAGAAGTTTTTAGTCGCGCTCAAGTCATGCCGTTTGAAATTAGCGATGAAAAAAACGGGGAAGCGAATGAGGCCTTGCGCCTTAAATATCGTTTTCTCGATTTGCGCCGCCCGAAATTACAGAAAATGTTAGAGAGTAAGGATAAGTTTATTCGCCACATGCGAACTTATTTTCATAACCAAGGTTTTACCGAAATTCAGACTCCAATTTTAGCCAATTCATCTCCAGAGGGAGCGCGTGACTTTTTAGTTCCATCACGTCTATATCCCGGTAAATTCTATGCCTTACCGCAGGCACCACAACAATTCAAACAACTTTTAATGGTTGGCGGGCTTGATAAGTATTTCCAGATTGCGCCTTGCTTTCGTGATGAGGATCCGCGTATGGATAGGCATTATGGCGAGTTCTATCAACTGGATATGGAAATGAGTTTTGTTGAACAAGAAGATGTTTTCAAAATAATGGAGCCTTTAATGATAGAGCTGACGGAAAAATTTAGTGAAAAGAAAATCATTAATCTCTTGCCAGATGGCCGTTTTGTTAAAATTTCTTGGACAGAATCCATGAATAAATACGGTGTTGATAAGCCAGACTTGCGCTTTGGATTGGAGATTAAGAACATCAGTGACTCGGTTAAAGATTGCGGTTTCAGCGTCTTTGAAGAGGCGATAAAAAACAAGGGGGTTGTTCATGCTTTGAAAATTGACGGCGGGGCGAAATTCACTAGACGTGAGATTGATGAGTTTGCAGAGTTAGCCAAGAAAAAAGGCGCTAAAGGTTTAGCCTATTTATCTAAAAAAGATAGTGTTTTGAATTCTCCTTTTGCTAAATTTTTAAGTCCGGAAAAATTGGAAGCCATTGCTTTAGAGTGTGAAGTTCAGGAGGGTGATATTGTATTTTTTGCCGCCGATGCTTGGCGAACGGTCTGCGCTGTTTTAGGGGCTATTCGCAACGATGCAGCGAGCAGGCTGGGATTAAAAGACAATAATAAAGCGGCCTGGGCCTGGATCGTTGATTTCCCGATGTATGATTATTCTGATATTGAAGAAGGTCGTATTGATTTTGGTCACAATCCTTTTTCTATGCCCCAGGGAGGAATGAAGGCACTAATGGAAAAAGATCCGCTTGATATTTTAGCCTATCAATACGATTTAGTTTTAAACGGTTTTGAAGTTTCAAGTGGAGCCATTCGTAATCATGAGCCAGAAATAATGTATAAAGCTTTTGAGATTGCTGGCTACCCGCACGAAGAAGTTGATAAGCGTTTCGGAGCAATGATTAAAGCTTTTTCCTATGGCGCTCCACCCCATGGCGGCAATGCCCCCGGATTAGATCGATTGCTTATGGTTTTAAATGATTGGGATTCGATTCGTGATATCTATGCTTTCCCTAAAGATGGACAAGGACGCGATTTAATGACTGATTCTCCGGGAGAAGTGTACCCCAAACAGCTTGATGAGCTTAATCTTTCACTGAAAGAAATTAAAAAATAATTTTGTTCTACTTAAGATTAATAATATGCTTAAAACTTTAATTAAACCGCTTTATAGAGACACGGCTAATTATCTCGGAAAAAATATTATCGTTTCCGGTTGGGTTAGAACTTCAAGAAGTTCTAAAGACTTTGGTTTTATTGAGCTTAATGACGGTTCGTTCTTTAAGGGGTTGCAAATTTTTTTTGATAACAGTTTAGATAACTTTTCTGAAGTCGAAAAAATAAATATTGGTTCATCCTTAGAAATTGAAGGCGAGCTAGTTGAATCACCAGCCGCTGGACAAGTATTTGAGCTTAAAGCTAGTAAAATAACCGTTCTTAACGAAGCAGATGAAGATTTCCCCTTACAAAAGAAAAAACATAGTTTTGAATTTTTAAGAACCATCGCTCATCTTCGTGGGCGCAGTAATACCTTCTCAGCTGTTTTCAGATTGCGTTCTGCCTTAAGTCAATCAATACATAAATTTTTTCAAGAAGAAGGTTTTGCTTATATTCAAACACCAATAATTTCTACTTCCGACGCGGAAGGGGCCGGAGAAATGTTTCCAGTTACTAGTTTAGATTTAAAAAATCCGCCCTTGGATGAAAGAGGGGAGATAGACTATAAAGAGGATTTCTTTGGCAAGAAGGTTGGTCTAACTGTTACCGGCCAGTTAAATGCTGAAGCTTTGATTTTCGGTCTTGATAAAGTTTATACATTTGGTCCAGCGTTTAGGGCCGAGAATTCTTATACCACTCGCCATGCTTCAGAGTTTTGGATGATGGAGCCAGAAATGGCCTTTGCTGATATTAATGATAATATGGATCTTGAAGAAAAAATGCTTAAATATTTAATTAACTACATTTTAAAAGAAATTCCTGAGGAGATGGAATTTTTCGATAGGTTCATTGAAAACGGCTTAATAGAGCGTTTAAAAAAACTAGCTAATTCGACTTTCAGACGCATGACCTATACCGAGGGAATAGAGCTGCTCGAAAAATCGGGCAAGAAATTTGAGTACCCAGTGAAGTGGGGAATTGATTTACAAACTGAACACGAGCGTTATCTTTGTGAAGAAGTAGTTGGCGGTCCGGTCTTTTTAACCGACTATCCTAAGGAAATTAAAGCTTTCTATATGCGCGTCAATGATGACGGCAAAACTGTAGCAGCAGTTGACTTACTAGTCCCCGGCATCGGTGAAATTATCGGCGGCAGTCAGAGAGAAGAGCGCTTGGATGTTTTAGAAAAGAGAATGGAGGAAATGGGTCTTAAGAAGGAAGATTATGATTGGTATCTTGATTTGCGCCGCTTCGGCTCAGTTAAGCACTCCGGATTTGGCTTAGGCTTTGAGAGATTAGTTATGTATTTATCGGGGATGGCCAATATCCGTGATGTTATTCCTTTCCCACGTACGCCTAAGAACGCGGAATTTTAAATTATGAGCGCCTTACCTGCGGGAATGCTACTAACTTTTATTATTCTGCCTCTGCCGGTCATTTTAATAATTTCTATTGTGATGGCCGTCTTAGACAATAAAAAAAATATGAACAACAAACACAACGCCAAGTATGCTTTTTATTATCTCCTGTCTCTAGCGGCTTTGATTTTTATGGCGATTTCTATCGGCATGATTGCCTTTAGTATTATCGATAGAACTATTCCCGATATACTGGCTTACAATAATTATTATTCCATTGATGGCCGTTTGAAATTTGCCATTTCCGCGCTATTAATCTCCGGGCCGATTTTCTACTGGATGTCATATCTGATTAATCGCGGTTTGCGCAGAGGCGAACTGGAAAAAGAATCGGGCATACGCCGCTGGTTAACTTATTTTATTATTTTAGTTTCTTCCTTAATTATCTTAGGATCTTTTGTCAGTCTGATTAATAGCTTTCTGTCAGGCGAATTAACGACTCGTTTTATCTTTAAAGCGCTAACCGTGATGATTATTGCCGGCGTTTCATTCTCTTTTTATCTCTATGATATTAAAAGAGCTAATCCTGAACAGCCGGATAAAGTCGTTAAAATTTTTCTACTAGCTACCTTAACTTTAGCTTTAGCCGCTTTTATTTCTGCCTGGTTTTTTGTTGAATCGCCTAGTGAGGCGCGTGCCCGTCGTTTAGACGAAATGGTTTTAAATAATATTTCTAGTTTAGAGAATGCTGTTAATAGCTATTATAGCCATAGTGAAGTATTACCAGAAAACTTGAGCGCTTTAACAGCTGACAGTCGTCTTTATTATTTGGATGCTAATAATTTGCTGGATCCGGAAACCAAGGAGCCGATTGTTTATAATCGTTTAAGCGAAACAGAGTTTGAATTTTGTGCGACTTTTAGAATCGATAATCGAAACAAACAGACCGAAGCAGGCTATAGGCCGATTAACCAAAATCGGGAGCATGATAAAGGTTACCAATGTTTATCTGGCGTTCTGTGGGAGACGGTTAAGGCTACGCCGGCTGATAAGGTATTAATTGATTAATTATGGTAGACGTGACGACCGAAAAATTCTCTGGTCCTTTAGGCTTGCTTTTGAGCTTAATAGAAAGCGAGGAAATGGATATTACCGAGATTTCTCTAGCAAAGATTGCTGATGAGTATGTTGCTTATATTCGCTCAGCCGCCGATATTGATCCTGATGAAATGGCAGATTTTTTAGTCGTAGCCGCCAAATTACTGTTTATTAAGTCAAAAGCGCTGCTTCCATATCTTTATACCAAAGAAGATGAAGAAGAGGTTAATGATTTAGAAAGACAGCTCAGGATGTATAAAGAGTTTATTACAGCGAGTGAAAAGATTAAGGATTCTTTAGCCGCTAAGCGCTTTCAGTTTTTGCCGCCATTAATTAAAAATCGTCGTCAACAATTTAATCTGCCTGTTTTTACCGCACCCCTTAAGGTTAATCCAGATGTGCTTAAGGAGGTTTTGAATAATCTCTTAAAAGCTTTAGCCAAGAAGGTGGAAGAAAAACTGCCGGAAGCCAGGCTGGAGCCGAAAATTAATATTGAAGACAGAATCGCTTCAATTAGACAGATGTTATTTGAAAAAATAAAAGTTAATTTTTCAAAATTATTAGCCACTTCGCAAACTAAGACTGAGCTGATTGTTAATTTTTTGGCAGTTCTAGAATTAGCCAAGCAAAAAGAGCTTAACTTTGAACAGGATGAGCTGTTTGGCGAAATCCATGTTACTCGCTTTGAACATCAAAATTAGTATTAATATATGTCTTTACAATCACAACTCGAATCATTATTATTTGTCGCCATTAAACCGCTATCCGTTAAAGAACTAGCCATACTAACAAACTCTAAAACTAAAGAGGTTGAAGAAGTGCTGGAAGCATTGGGAAAAGAATATGCCGCTCGCGGAGCAGGCTTGGCGTTGATAAAAAATAACGGGCAATACCAGTTAACGACGGCGCCGGATAACGCCGCTTTAATTCAGGAATTTTTAAAGGACGAAACTAGCGGGGAATTATCGCAGCCAAGCTTAGAGGCGCTAACTATTATCGCCTATCGCGGACCGATAGGGAAGTTAGAGTTAGAAAGGATACGCGGCGTTAATTGCAGTTTAATTATCCGCAATCTTTTGTTGCGCGGGTTAATTGAAGAAAAATATCATAAAATGACGGATGAAAATCAGTATACAGTTACTCATGATTTTATTCGCTTTTTAGGTCTAGGCAGCTTAGAAGAATTGCCTGATTATGAAAAATTAAAAAGCAATGCCATTTTAGGAGAAGCGGCTCTTCCGGAAATTAATTTGTAAACAAATGTTCCATTTTCTGATAAATATATTTTTAACCCTAATATTAACACAAGCAGGCGGATTAGCTAACCAAACCTTGCCGATTTCTCTTGAGGCGGATTTGATTAGTTTTAATACTGAAGCGGCCGAGCTGACGCTGGCGGCTGATAAAGCGTATGTTCAGTCGCTGGATAATAGAGCCTTCTTCTACACTAAGAAAGCCGATGAGGTTCAGCCCATTGCCAGCATTACTAAGCTCATGACCGCTTTAGTTTTTTTAGATCATAATCCGGGCTGGGAAGAAGTTTATACGATTACTAAAGACGATAGCATAGAAGGGGGGCGTTTAAATTTGTTCTTGGGCGAGAAAGTTAAAATTAAGGATATTTTAGCCACAGCTTTAATCGCTTCTGATAACGGAGCGACTTTGGCGCTAGTGAGCGCGAGCGGTCTTAGTCGGGCAGAGTTTGTTTCAGAAATGAATCTTAAAGCTAGCGCTCTCGGTTTAAAACAGACGAAGTTTTTTGATCCGACCGGACTTGATGATGCTAACGTTTCAACTGCCAGAGAAGTAGCACTCTTAGCTAAAGAAGCCTTGCCGCGGCCAGAAATTCAAGAACTAGTCCGCCTGAAAGAATATCATTTCACAACTGAAAACGGCCGGGAGAAAAAAATCGAGTCGACTAATTATCTTTTATTTGATACGGAGGAAAATGACTTTACTGTCTTGGGAGCAAAAACGGGCTATACGGATAGAGCGGGGTATTGTTTTGTCGGGCGCTTTGCCGATAAGGATGGTCGGGAAATAATTTCGGTGGTTCTAAATAGCGATGGTCGTAATGAGCGTTTTCGTGAAAGTAAACAGCTTATCAATTGGGTTTTTAATAATTATCATTGGGCGGCCCGTTAAATTTTATTTATGACCTTAGTTAACAATTCTTATTTCCGTTTCCGTAATTGGTTTGCTTATCATTGTCCTCGTTTGTATCATCTTTGCGAGCGCAAAAAATCGGCTGTTAAATTCTTTTTAGCTGGTTGTTTTGCTGGGACGGCTAATTTAGTTTTCTTAGCCTTATTTTATGACTTGTTGAACTGGCCGATAGTTCTATCGACTAGCTTAGCCTTCATCGCCTCATTTTTAGTTAGTTTTTCGATGCAGAAGCTTTGGACTTTCCGTAATTTTAGTAAAAAAAAGACCATAGGACAATTCAGCCTTTATATTCTCAATGCCTTCATTACCTTAAATATCAATGGTTTCTTGATGCATTTGCTGGTTAATGAGTACGAGGTTTGGTATCTTTTTTCCCAGATTATTGTTAATGTTTCAATAGGGATATACAATTTTTTTATTTATAGCTTTATAGTTTTTCGCAAACCAAATGAAACTGATAGTCAAAAAGAAGAGATTGGATCAGGCGCCGGAGATGTGGCTTAGACGAGCCGGCTATGCCTTTATTCCTGAAAGGGAGGACGGCCAGCCGAGCTTTGCGCGTCGTTTTTCACGCGATTTTTATCCGCGCTTCCATATTTATTTTGTCGAACAGAAGTCGCCGAGCGGTGAGGATTTGGTAGTTTTTAATCTACATCTCGATCAGAAGCGTCCAGGTTATGCCGGTTATAACCGCCATAACGCCGAATATGACGGAGAGGTAGTTGAAAGGGAAATAGCTCGTTTAGAATCGCTCTTACTTCCAGATTTTTTCGCTTAAAATTATCATTAATTAACTATGGGTCAAGCCGAGGAAATAAAAT
The DNA here is from genome assembly GCA_964587195.1 of uncultured Gammaproteobacteria bacterium. Lineage (GTDB taxonomy): Bacteria > Patescibacteriota > Patescibacteriia > Patescibacteriales > UBA12465 > UBA12465. Next base: position 33,925 of record CAZPKN010000003.1, read on the forward strand.
CTAAATTAGACATTGTCGAAGTTATCCGAGAATATGTTCCGGTTAAAGCGGTCGGGGCTAATTTCCAAGCCTTGTGTCCTTTTCATAACGAGAAGACCCCGTCTTTTGTAATTTCGCCGGACAAACAGATTTGGCATTGTTTTGGCTGTGGTAAAGGGGGTGATGTTTTTTCCTTCGTCATGGAAAAAGAAAGTTTAAGCTTTGGCGAGACTCTGCGCCTCTTGGCTCCTAAAGCGGGCGTAGTTTTAAAATATGAAAATAAAGAAGAATATTCTAAACGTAATCGCTTATTAGATATTTTAGAATTAGCCGGTAAATATTATGCTCATGTTCTAAGCAGCTCCACCGGCCAAGCCGCTTTACGCTATTTAAAAGACAGGCGCCTTAAAGAAGAAACAGTTAGTGATTGGCAGCTAGGTTATAGCCCAGATTCTTGGGATAGTTTATATAAATTCCTCAAAGCCCGTCCTTTAACCGGGCCTAAATATACCGATGAAGAGATTATGGCCGCCGGACTGATTATCAAAAAAGACAGGGCCAGCGGGGGAACTGGCTATTATGATCGTTTCCGCGATCGTATCATGTTTCCGATTTGGGATGTTAATAATAATTTAATTGCCTTTACGGCGCGTATTAATCCTGAGAAGGAGGCGACGGAAAAAATGGGCAAGTATATTAATAGCCCGCAGACCGATGTTTATGATAAAAGTCGAGTATTATTTGCTCTTAATAAAGCGAAATCAGAAATTAGAAAACAGGATTTAGCGATTGTCGTTGAAGGGCAGATGGATGCGATTTCCTGCCATCAGCAGGGAATAAAGAATGTCGTTGCTTCTAGCGGCACGGCGCTGACAACTGAGCAGGTCACGCTTATTAAAAGATTTACCAGTAATGTTGCCTTAGCTTTTGATATGGATGCTGCTGGGCAAATGGCGGCTGACAGGGGGATAAAAGAAGTATTGGCTCAAGACTTGAATTTACAGGTTATTGTTTTACCGGGAGGCAAGGATCCGGACGAATGTTTGAAGACTGATCCTGATGGCTTTAAAAAAGCTGTCGCCGAAGCTAAGCCGATGCTTGAATATTATTTTGAAAAAATCAGCACGCCGCTTGATTTAACTAAATTCGATAATAAGACTAAAGTACGTGATCAGATGTTTGCGATGATAGATTTGGTTAGTAATCAGACCGAGCAGGGGCACTGGCTTAAAAAGCTGGCCGAGGAATTAGATTTTGTTGAAGAAGATGTGCGTAGCGAATTTAAATCCTGGAAGGGAAAACAGAAAAGCGCTCCGGTTAAGCAGTCTGATAGTCCCCAAATAAAAACCGAGTATCGGTCGCGTGAAGAGAGGTTATCGGAACTGCTCCTGTCTTTAATAATTAAATTCCCGGAATTAATAGGATATACTTTAAGCAATTTGGAGCCGGAATATCTAGCCGGCGATGAAGATGTCCGGTTTTACAAGAACCTGATTATCTATTATAATAAGACTGCTAGTTTAGATTATGATAATTTTCGGGAGTATTTGGAAGAACAAGGCGAATCAGACGAAAAACTGCTTGATAAGCTAATCCTTTTAGGCGAAAAGGATTTTTATGATTTTGAGGCTGGTCGGGCTAAAATTGAAACTATTAAAATTATTGTTGAGCTAAAAAAATACGGTTTACAGAAGAAAATCAAGAAATTAGAGAAAGAAATTTCTTTAGCGGAAAAAGAGGACCGCCAAGCTGATTTAGAAGTTCTAATGATAGAGCTCAAAACTTTAATGGAAGAAGTTAAAAAATTAATTTAAGCTTAAATATCTATGGCCATAAAAAAGCCGAAAAAAAATAGCCCTGCTTCTAAAAAGCCAGTTAAAAAACCGACTAGCAAGAAAGTCGTTGCTAAGACAGCTAAGAAAATTGTAAAAAAGACGCCGGCTAAAGTTGTTAAGAAAACAGTTAAAAAGCTTATTAAAAAAGCGCCGGTTAAAGCTGCTAAGAAGCCGGTTAAAAAAACAACAAAAAAAGTTTCGGCGAAGAAGTCGACCTTGAAATTAGTTAAAGTTGTTAAAAAAGTAAAAGAAACTGCCCCTTTGAAAGAAGTTCCTAAGCCGAGTGAGGAGGCAATGAAGCGCTTGATTGATAAGGGTCGGATGCGCGGTTTTGTGACTGAAACTGAATTATTATATCTTTTTCCGCAAATTGAGGAGTATGTTTATGAGTATGATGTTTTTTTGGGAGAGCTGCAAAAAAACGGCATCCGTATTGCTGAAGACTCGGGAAGAATTTTAGATATGGCTGAAAAGAAGGCCAATGAAGCTCCTTTGACCGGCAAAGCGCTTGCTCAGCAAAATGCGATGAGCGTTGACCTGTCTAAATTAAGCGCTGACTCTATCCAGATGTATCTGAAGGAAATTGGGAAAGTTCCGCTATTATCTGGAGAAGAGGAAGTGGAGCTAGCTAAGAGAAAAGAGAAGGGTGATAAAGAGGCGGAAAAAAGAATTATTGAGGCTAACTTGCGTTTAGTTGTTTCTATCGCCAAGAAATTCGCCGGCGCTAAGGGAATGAGTCTTTTAGATTTAATTCAGGAAGGGAACATTGGTTTATTTAGAGCGGTTGAGAAATTTGAATATCGCAAAGGCTTTAAATTCTCAACTTACGCTACTTGGTGGATACGCCAGGCAATTACTCGCGCTTTAGCCGACCAGTCTAGAACGATTAGAATCCCGGTCCATATGGTCGAGACTATTAATAAATTTCAACAGGTGCAAAGAAATTTAATTCAAGAATTAGGCCGTGAACCGCTTGCCGACGAGATTGCTGCTGAGATGGGGGAAGAAATTGATAAAGTGAGATATATTATGAAGATATCTCAGGATACTATTTCTCTAGAAACGACTATTGGCGACGATGAAGAAGATTCAACGCTAGAAGATTTTATTGAAGATGTTAAAAATGTTACCCCTGATCATGCCGCCGCCTTGCAGCTGCTGCGTGATTACGTCAAGAATATTGTTTCTCAGCTTTCGCCGCGCGAACAGAAAATTCTCGAGATGCGTTTCGGGCTCGTTGATGGCGTCGCTCATACTTTAGAAGAGGTCGGCCAGGAGTTTGAGGTTACTCGCGAACGTATTCGTCAGATCGAATCTAAGGCCTTAGAGAAGATTAGAAAGTTTAAGGGACTCGAGAAGTTAAGGGATTTTGCGGGCTAATATTATATGGATAATGCCCATAAGATAGGAATAAGCTTTGGTCTAACTTCGGCTGTTATTACCACTCTCGGCTTAATGGCCGGCTTAGAGGCCGGCACTGGTTCCAAGGGGGCGGTAGTGGCTGGCATACTAACAATTGCCATCGCTGATGCCTTTTCTGACGCTCTAGGAGTCCACCTAGCTAAAGAATCAGAAGGTAACTTTAAATCCGGTCAAGTTTGGCAAGCAACTTTAGCCACCTTTGGCTATAAGCTGCTTTTTGCCTTAACCTTCCTAGTTCCGGCTATTTTCCTTGAATCCCCTTGGTCGCTATATGTGGCTATTGCTTGGGGAGCGCTTATCTTAACCGTCTTGAATATTAATATAGCTAAAACAAACGGCGAAAGAATTGCTAAGGTTTTAGGAGAACATCTAGGCATAGCGGCGGCTGTTGTGATAATTAGTCATCTAGCCGGAAAGGCGATTGCCAGCTTGTTTTAGGCCTTATTGACAGACAGGCTGTTTCTGGTAAAATAAGGATATAAAATGTTTTAAGACATTTTTGTTTTTTGGAGACAATTTAATATTCCCGGGCACCTGCCTGCCCTGCCTACCGGCAGGCAGGCGGCAGGCAGGGCGCAATTATAATGTATTTTGTTTACGCCATTCAAAGTTCAAAGGATAGCAGAATATATGTAGGTTTGAGTTGTGATTATGTCAGAAGAATAAATGAACATAATTTAGGTAGAACTCAATCTACTAAGCCCTATAGACCCTGGGTATTAGTATATTCTGAGCAGTGCAATTCTAGAAGAGAGGCGAGAAAAAGAGAAAAATATTTCAAGAGTGGTTGTGGTAAAGAGTTTTTAAAATCAAATATTCCCGGGTAGCGCAGCGGTAGCGCAGTTGGCTGTTAACCAATTGGTCGTGGGTTCGAATCCCACCCCGGGAGCCAACGTAGATTAAGCGAGGTTAAAGCCTCGTTTTTTCTTTTATTTTCGCCAAAATATGTCGGTTCGAACCTTGCCATTTCGGCATTAAATTTTTCGACGCTATTTCGGAGCGGAATAAGCCAATTATGATAAGAAATGCTAATGTTTTTACCAATTATTGCTTGGTTCGAACCTAACTTCTTAATGATGTTATTTCGTGTTTCTTTGTCTCCTTTATCAAACTCTTTTCGAGCTTGAGCACAGAAAATAAAATTTTCTTTGGTAAGCTCTATTAATTCTGCCTTGCTTGGTTTTGTCTTAACTTCATTTTGGCTTAAAGCTTCAATCTCGGCTTTTAATTTAGTGCGCTCAGTTAAATAATCAGCATCGTCAAGCATTTTCTTCATTCTCATACTGTTAAGTTCAGATAGTTGATCTTCTAAATCTTTTATTTGCTTTTCTATATCTAGCTTAGCTGGTTTTTCTGTTTTATCTTCTTCTGTTTTATTCTTTTCTAAATAATCTAAGGCTAAGCTTAAAAACTGGGGATGCATTTCCAGTCTTTTAAGATCGTTTTTAACTTGTTTTTCTAATTCTTCTTCTTGAATAGAACCTTCTTTACAGTCAATTTCTTTTTTCTTATGGGTGCAGTGATAGTAGTGATAGGTTTTAACTTCATTATCTTCTTTAATATATTTTCTTTTTCTCTCAGCGGTAATAGCACAACCACAAAAACCACAGGTAAAAGTGCCTGAGTACATAAAGTCTAGTTTTTTAACATTTCTTTTATTGCCTCTTAAGCCTAATAATTCTTGAATACGATTATAGTCTTCAAGACTGATTATCGGCTTATGTTTACCAGGGCTTTCTTTGCCGTTATAAGTGATAATACCGGCATAAAATGAACTAGTTAGCATTTTATACCAAGTACTTCGAGCCAGTGGCCTGCCGCCAGTTTTAGCCTTAGCTCTAGTTGTGTATTTCCATTCATTATTTAATTTATCGAGCACCTCTTGGGCGGTATAATTGCCAGTTAAAAAGAGCTTAAAAGCCTCTTTTAGAAGCGGTGCACGTTTTTTATCGATAATTAGTGTTCTTTGACCTTTCTCAAGCCTCATATCGTTTAAATAGCCCTCAGGAGCCACTCCAGGAAGCCATCCGAGAGATACTTTCTTCTCTAAACCACGTTTTACATCCTTACCTAGTTTAGAGGAGAAATATTGAGATTGACTAAGAGCTAGTTGAAGCATCATTATACCTTCCGGAGAATTGTCAAAATTATATGATCCGAATTTTAAGTCTTTAATAATGCCAGTACGCACCAAATAGGTAATAGTTGAGGCATCTATTTCGTTTCTTGATAATCTATCAGGATGCCAGGCAATAATACCATGCGCTTCACCCTTTCTTATCCTTTTAATCATATCAGCGAAAACTGGCCGATTGTATGGCGAAAAAGCGCTATGTTTTTCTTCCATAACTTCAACAATTTCTAAGCCGCTAAAAAACTCGCGCACTTTATCCATTTGACTTTCAATGGATAAAGCTTGTCTTTCATCGCCTTCGGTTGATTTGCGGACATAGGCAAAATATTTAATTGGATTTTCGCTGTTCATATGATTATTTTTACATAACAAAAAGGGACGGTCCTGAGCACCCAACTAAATATCGTCAAGAAGACAATACTCGTCGGCAGAACCATCCCTTTTTGGGGGCGAGTATAAAAAAACTTCTTGACTCATTGTATTCAGTTGGGTGCTACTTATATATTACTACATTTTAGATTTTTTTCAAGTTTCTATGGTATTGCTTATGCTGAGATTTAGTCATCGGCTTATAAGTCTGCTTCACTAGCCATAATAAGTCAGCCGTCTGTTTATAGGCCTCATCGTCACTTATTTCGATTTTAAAGATCTTCTGATAAAGCTTCTTGAATTCTTTCATGAAGCTTGGCGTAATCTCCATACAAGAGCGGGAACTATGTTTATTTTACAAAGGATAATTTAGAAACCGTATAAACGGTATTGAATCTTGCCTAACCAGTCGGAACGATATGATTTTTCAAACAATGGTGGAATATTACCAATAGCGTTAGTTATAAATTCTTTTACTTCTTTAAAGACGGTAATAATAATTGGCTGCTCGAGATTTTTAGAGGCTAATATTTTTCTCATTCCAAAATAGCGGATATCAAATAAATTTTTGCCAACATATTTAGAAACATATAAGCCTAAATGATTAACATGTTTTATTCTATTTATTTTTACAAATCCATTTTGCCAAATAGTTTTTAATTCATCAGAAGCCATTTCAAAATTGACTAATAAATGATAATGAACGGCTCCGCCATTTGGTTTTGGTCTGCCGTAATAGTCGTTATCTGATTGAAATTCAGGAATAGCAATATATTTTAAATTTGGTCTTTTTCTCTTTAGTCTTTTAATAAACTTTTTAAATATGGGGTTAGCTTCAACTAAGCTAGGCACATCAGAATCAAAGGTTAAGGTGATAAATACTTTTAAATCAGGATTAGCGTTTATTAAACGAACAATTCTTGATCTAGTGCGGCGAAGGGAAAAGTCTCGCATTACTTCAACTTGAAAAGCTTTATTGGCGCATTCTTTAATCTGCTTCATTATCTCTTCTTTTGTGCGACGTTTGGCAGCTTTCTTCTTTTTCTTCTTTTGGCCAACATGAATAGGCGTCTCGTATTGGTAGAGCTCCACCTTCTTCCCGGATATTATCAATTTGTTCTGATATGTGGCCATCTTTGAGGAGGGAATATAACTCATTAATGACGGAGCTATATTCTTGCTGATATGAATTAAGTTTTCGAACTAAAAGCTCGAAATCAGTAGTTGAGTCAGTTTTTATTCTTCTAGTAATTCCAAATTTTAAGGTTTTAATTCTTTCTCGAAGCCAAAGGATGTAATCAAATTCTTTTTTAATGTTTTTATATATCATATATTTTTATCTAATATTCGTAGTGACGGCCCGGTGTGTGCGTATGGTCAAGTTAATTATATTAGGGAAGGGCCGGGCCTCATTTCTAGTCTTAACTCTCATTTACCGTCTGCCATTTTTCTTTTTTGGCTCCCCCAAGGGGATGCCGCCAAAAAAGAAAAAAACTGCAGCAGCCGGTCGGATCTTTAAATTTTAAAGGGAGCGGATTGTCTATCTGTGGCTTTTCATTTTAGCGTCAGCTTATCACCCTTCAAGGTAGTACAAGTCTCCACCTTGACTGTCGCAAGCAATCAGACGCTGTCTTATGCCTCGCCGATAGATAATCTAAGGCGACATTATCCGGCAATTTAAAAATCAGTCGCCAATTTAATTTTTATGACAATATCAGTCAAATCAAATTGGACAGGTTCAGAAAATACTTCTGATCTTGTTAGAAAACAGATTGCCGAACGTTGGGGTGAAGATGAAGCCAAACGTTATAATCCGTTTGTTAATTGCTTCACTTTCAACGGCTGGCTCAAAAACGGCTATGTCGTTCGTAAGGACGAAAAGGCACTCAAGTCTTTCATCATCGTTGAAAAGAAAGACAAGAAAACTGGAGCCGTTATTGAGAGACGGCCGAAAACGATTTACCTTTTCTATGAAAGGCAAGTCGAGCCTCAACAGGCTTAAACAATTCAAGGAATCAATCCTTCGGGATTGGTTCCTTTTTTTGTATAGACAATTTAAAGAACTATCTAACTATTAATTCTTTTTGTTTTAAGAACTCCTCCTCACTTAAAACCCCTCTATATCCGGATTTATGTTCACGACCACAATCAGAGCAAATGCTAATTGGTCGCCAATAATGTTTTTTGGGGCGAAGCTTAATGTCATAACAACTGTCATAAATTCCCGTTGGCTTAATAATTAGACCTTGCTTACATTTCGGACAATTGTCTAAGTCATAGTCATGTCTTTCATGACATTTCTCACAAAATTTATGCTCAAGCTCTAATTTATATTCATTCCATTTCTTAAATAGAAGTTTTGATTTAAGAAAAAATCTAAGCTCTGATAACCAGGAGAAAAAACCATTATCTTTTGGATCCGGTTCTTCTTTTAGCATTTGCGTTCTATCAATTGAACGTTCTCGAAAAATTATTACTCCGGGAATAAGTCGTAAAATACGAAAACAATCAGTCCATTCATCGATAACTATGCGAGCACTTTTGGCGACAAGCGTGATATTTTGGGTTGTGCCATAAATATCAACGTGATGATGTCGATGTTGCTGAAAAAATCTTCTAATCGCTCCGCTTTCATTTTCCCAGTTTCTTGGATCAAGCGGTTCGGCAATTTCATCACAAATTACAATACAATTTCTTACATCAACAATATCTTCCATTTCTTGATAATAGTGAAGATTATTTTCTTCTTTATTCCATTCGCCTAAAACGTCATACCGTTTCCAGTTAATCCACAAATTAGAATAGACTTGATAACCAGCGATAAGATAAGGATAGACAAAAGTCGCCATCATCAATGATTTACCGCTTCCCGGGAGTCCAGTTATTAGTTTAAACTTTGAACCATCTAGCGCCATATAATTATTCTCTTAAACCAGAATTATTAATTAATATTTTTATAGCCATAATTGACCATAAGAAAGGATAAACTGAAAATATAAGACCAACTATTTGCCATAAGGTGTCTGTTGGAAAAATAAAATCTATCAGGCTAGACCACTGTCGAATCATTCCGAAGAAGATTGTAATGTTAGACCAGGGAATCAGGCTATTAACCGCTTGTCCGATAGCGTAAAGCAGCCCTGATATAAAAGAAGTGACTAAAACTACTTTGATAAATTGAATTATTGCATTCATATGTTTATTGTCCGCCTGTCATCTTGTCGATGAAGGCTTTACCATTTTTAATTACCCAAAAACCAAAAAGTCCCCACAAAGCCCATTTAATAATTGTTTTAATGGCGAAGAATAATTGATTAGTTTTTTCGGCATTAACTGTTCCCAGAGTTGAGCTAGAAGTAAAAATATCTTTACCCCATAAAACAACCGTGGCGGTCGAGGTCCCTGTAGTTGGAATTTGAGCGGTTAAATTTCCATTTACCGGCGAAAGAAAAGCAAGTTCCGACATAACATCTTTATTAGCACTTGCTTTCCAGGCATCATTTAAATTAGTGTAAATATTAAAAGGGAAGACATTTTTTAATATGTTTCCTGCTTTATATATTCCGTCAGTTGCCATGGTTGTGAATTTATTTCCGGCAATAATAAAACCTAATTTAAACTTACAGCCAATAACTGTTAAATTAAGAGCCGGCACATCAACGCCAAATATTTCTGGCGGCGGTGTATTCCAATCTTCTTCACTACAAGCCGCCTCATACATAACCGCATCATCATAAAAAGGATTAGTTGAGCTAGCGGCTAAAATATCAGCCACAGTAGGAATTTCAGTCGGTTGCCAATTAACCGTTACTACATGAGGAATAGTTGTTGTCGCTTCTACGTCTCCTAAAGTAGGCGACCAATATGCTGCCAAATGTCCAATTACCTCGTAATGAACATAACCAGTCGTTGAAGCGTTTCCCGTTAAAGTAAAATAACTGTTGCCGTTTGATTTGCTTGTGAAAAAGCCTGTTGTATCGATAATTGTGCTAGTAGCAATAAATGTGCTGGTAGACCAATCGGGGCTAATTTCTTTTATTTCAATATAATCATAAGGGGTAAAAACATCTTCGTTATATAGATAACGAACAATAGCGGTTGATTGATTAGAAAAATTATAAGGATTAGAGAAAAAGAATAAACTGATATTATTAGCGTTTGGGTTGCTAGCACATTCACCGCAATCAACTGGGCAAGTAGAGCAATTTTCTATTTCTGTATGACATAAAGTGTCACCGCAATAATATGGCGAAACATATTCGCCATAATTTAAAACTACAATTCCTAAAACAGAAATATAGCCAGGATTACCATCAGACCAAGAAAAAGATTGTCCCGGTAAATCTTGGATTTTATAAGCCGAGGAAACGCCAACTCCAAAATTCCAACCTTGACCGACAGCGCCGTTGGTAAGAGTAAATCCTGACGGAGGTGTTACTGATTCATTGCCTGACCAAAACCAAGAAACCACCATTGAATTATCATTTGTAAGAGATATATAACTAGAATCTTTTGAATAACCATTATTGTATGGAGTCGTTACCCAGGGATTATTTTGATCAACATTGCAATAAACTTGAATTTGAGCCGCTTGGTCATTTGATCCGTTCCAATTAAAATTTAAGTAATGCGTGCCTGCTTCTGGACTTAATAATGAAAAAACATATCCGCCCATATTGCTTTTAATCGGACCACTTGACCAAGTGTTTAATTGTTGAGTCATTGATGTGCCCCCATAATCTATTGTCACAGAATCTGAATACCAGCCTTGTGTCGCCACTAAAAGTAGGGAATTGTAGCAATCCGTCGGTACTGTAAAAGGAATAGAACGAACATTACCATTTAAGTTTCCCGGGTTAGTGCTGTCTATGTATGTACTAGCTCCTAAATAAATATTTTCTTGAGCGTGAGTTATTTTACTCATGCCAATAAAAGAAAAGAAAACAATAAATAAGAAGACAGTAATTTGTAGTAATTTATTTTTCATCTTTTTGGTTCGTTATTTCTCGCCAATTTTTATAAATTTCATCTAGCTTAAGCCGGTCGTGATAAAGCCTAGGCTCGGTAAAAGATTTATAGAATTGATAATTTAGATAAACGAGAATAACTATTAAAATCACGAGTAAAATATTGGTAAGCATAAAATTATTTTAAGAAGGGAGTTTTCGCCCCGCCGGTTAAAGCGGGGCGATAAACTATTTGATCGTGCCCCTGATTTTCTTTACGCCCCACATAATACCCTTGATAATCAAAGTTAAAGTGATGACGGCGCCGAACACTCCGAGGATATAAGGGATAAACGCATAAGCGTTATCCTTTAATAAATCGGTGGTGCTAGCTAAAGAATTAGTCAGGTCCGGATCGGCGGCCGCATGAGCGAAATTAGTACTTAAACCAAGTGCGCCTATGAAAGCCATAAATCCGAGTCCAATCTTCTTAAACATATTTTTCACCCCCTTTCTAGTCTTTATTTATTTTTGTTAATAAAGAACGGAATAAGAATAAGACCGAGAAATCCAGCCCATAGGCACCATTTTAATAATTCATTTACTGCTTCAAATTCGGTCATATAATTACAAACTATCTTTTATCTTTTTAAGCCCCCAAATTATCAAAAGGATGATAATTAAAGGCGTGTAGATCTGAACGAATTCAATGCCATTTATTTCCATATTTTTTTAGCTACATAAATTATGATAATTGCCCCTAAGGCTATTTTTACGAAGAAAAATAAGCCGGCAATTGGCAATACGAAAGTCGCGCTTAAATTAACAATATTGTCAGCGCTGTCTAAAACTTGGTAATGGAATAAAATTTCATTGAAATTCATATAATAATTAATTTAGAAATCGGAGCGGACTTACAGGATAAAAATATTTCCTTGCCGCCCCATATTTCTATTTCTTATCGTTTTCATTCTCAGACACGTAAATAGAAAGATAAGCTCTTTGCCTTACCCCATCGACATAGCTAAAAGGGAAGACATTAACCTCAAGCTCTACTTCTGAGCCGACTGCGCCAAAATCTCGGTCCAGTGGCACATTTACCTTTATTGGGTAAATACTGCCTAATGGGTCGATAAATAATGAGCGGACAACGCCGGGGACTCCGTCTTTACTGACGAAATCTTTTGTTTTATCATCTTTGATTTTTCCTTTTAAAATAAACATAGTTTTATTGTTATTTTTATTCATTGTTCTGCCCCCGACCTTTATCCGGCAGTTTACGCTCATATCATAGATAAAGAGGGTTCTGAAAAGTTCCGGTACCATTTTTCAGAACAACAAAAAAAGACCTGTTTTACAGGTCTTTTTAGCGATATTTTTTCAGAACTTTAGAGGTATTTTTTGTTTAACTTAACTTTTCCTTTTCTTCCAGTATTGAAAATTAGGAAGTCTTTAATTTTTATAGCATCTTCAATTTTCTTATTAACTTCAAAGCAAATATTATGATATCTTTTCCAGCGCCTTCTGTTTTCCTTGTATTCATCAAAGTCATCAAACTCATCTTCGGCTATTTCTGAGTAAAAGAAATCATCATCTAAATTATCTTTATTATCAATAAAGACATATTTTAGTAATTTATGGGCATTTCCAATTTTATCTTGCTTGCCAATAGACACTTTTTGCGCTTTTATCCAGAGAATGCTTCTTTTTGGGTCAAAATAGGTTTTTTTATCATCCTCATCTTCGCTCAAAAAACTCTTTTGGTCTAATTGCTCAAAAATGTTGCTATTTATTACCTTAAAAGACAGCTTAAGGGAGTCTTTAGAATAGGGTTTAGAGAAAAGACGGCATAAATCATCAAATTCTTGTTTATCAGCTATATTACAATCCTTAATCTTTTTCATCCGGCTATATATTATTTTAAGGTTTGAATAATATACCCAAAATTCATTAGTGTGAATAACCTCGCTTTTAACGTTAAGGAATTTATCCTCATTAAGCTCTTGGCCGGCTTCGCCCATTGCTTTGACGGTGTTATCAAAAATGCCTTGTAAAACCTCTTTAGTGACCGGGTCTTTATCGATGAGAGTAATGTATTTATAGACGATAACAAAGCGCTGAAAAATGTTATTTTCTATACAAAAAAGCCTAGTTAATTCCAGCATTTTTTCTTTCACTGCTGAGCAATAGGCTTTCATATGATTTCTACTTTTAAAATATTCCCGCCTTTTGAGCAGGGAATATTTGCTATTCTATATAAATTTGTCAATAAGTCATGGTTTTAGGGAAATTTTAGATTCATATTATTCTTATTATAAATTAAATTTAGAATCAAAACAAGTTGATAAATATTAGCCTATTTATGGACTTTTCAAATATTTACAAAATATTTACAAAATTAAAAATAATTGTTAAAGTAGAAGTAAAGTTTTACTAGAAAATAGTTAAACAAGATATGAAATCAAAAATCGGAGAGAATCTAAAAAAGTATCGATTAGGTTGCGGTTTGTCACAGGAAGAATTAGCCTCTAAAGCTAATGTAACTTTTCATACTATTTCAAAAATAGAAACAGGTGCGACTAATGACCCAAGGGCCTTAACTCTTGAGAAGCTAGTTAAAGTTTTAGATATTAAAATTGATGATTTATTAAAATAAAAATATGGATAATTTATATTTATCAGTTATTGTTCCTGTATATAATGAAGAGGGGGCAGCAGCTAATCTTTATCAGGAAATTTTAAATGTTTGCCAAAAAATTAATAAACCATTTGAAATTATTTTTGTTAACGATGGTTCAACCGACAAAACTCTTGAAGTCTTAAAAACCCTATCACCGATTAAAATTGTTAATTTACGTGGCAATTTTGGACAAACAGCAGCCATGGATGCTGGAATTAAAGCCGCTTCCGGCTTCTATTTAGCCACTTTAGACGGTGACGGGCAAAATGATCCAGCTGACATTCCTAATCTAATAGCTGAACTGGAGAAAAATGATTTAGATGTAGTTTCTGGTTGGAGAAAGAATAGAAAGGATACTTTTATGAAAAAGCTTTCTTCTAAATGTGCCGCTTATGTTAGAAAGCGCTTAATTAACGATGGGATTCATGACTCAGGTTGTTCGCTTAAAGTTTATAAAAAAGAGTGTTTTAAGGGAGTAACGCTTTATGGCGAAATGCATCGTTTTATTCCGGCTGTTTTAAAAATTAAAGGCTTTAAAATTGGAGAGTTAGTAGTTAATCATCGTTCAAGGAAGACTGGTAGAACAAAATATAATTGGAAACGAGGAATAAAAGGAATTTTAGATATGTTTTCCGTTTGGTTCTGGAAAAAATATGCTAATCGCCCCCTACATTTATTTGGGGGATGGGGGGTTATATTGATCACGATTTCATTTTTTTCTGGACTTTTAGCAATGTATAAAAAAATATTTTCAGGTCAAGATTTATCTGACACGGCTTTAACCGATTTATCAATGTTTGGGTTTTTTGTTGGCATAATGTTTTTTATTTTTGGTCTTTTAGCTGATATTCTTTCTAAAAACTATTATGCTACTCATAAAGAAGAGGCCTATAGTGTTAAAGAAGTAATTGATAATAAGTAATATGAAAAAGAATTTATTAATTGGTTTCATTGGTCAGGGATTCATTGGTAAAAACATGGCAGATGATTTTTCTGATCGTGGATATCAAGTTGTTCGCTACGATAAAAATCATAACTCCAGCAACAGAGATAAAATAAAAGAATGTGATTTTGTTTTTATAGCCGTACCGACTCCTTCAACCCCGGATGGTTTTGATGATAGTATTTTACAGGAAGTTCTGGCTTTAGTAGGAGAGGATAAAACTGCCATTATTAAATCAACGATTAAAATTGGCACTACGGAAAAATTACAAAAATTATATCCTAACAAATATATTTTACATTCCCCAGAATTTTTGACAGAAAAAAACGCCGCTAATGATACTAAATTTCCCCCTCGAAATGTCATAGGTTTTACTGAAAAATCTAAAGATAAATCTCAGGATGTTTTAAATCTTTTACCACCAGCACAACATAATTTCATAGTTGAGAGTAAAGAGGCGGAATTAGTAAAATACATGGGCAATAATTTTTTATTTCTTAAGGTTATTTTTGCTAATTTAATTTATAGTCTAGCTGATAAAAAAGGTGTTGATTATCAAAAAGTTGCAGAAATTGTTGGCTTTGATCCAAGAATTGGACATAGTCATTTACAGATTAATCATCAAAGCGGTCACAGCAATAAAGCGGGAAGAGGAGCTGGTGGGCATTGTTTTATTAAAGATATGGCAGCTCTAGTAGAAATGTTTAAAGAAGATGATTTAAATAATAAAGCAGACCACTTGGCGGTCGAGGTTTTAGAAAAAGTGGTTGATTTTAATAAACAATTATTAATAGATAGCAATAAAGACTTAGATTTATTGCAAGGAGTATATGGAAATGAATAATAAAAAAACAATTTTAGTTACCGGTTCGGCTGGTTTTATCGGTTTTCACACGGCTAAAAGACTGTTGGAAGACGGCAATATTGTAATTGGTGCCGATAACTTCAACGACTACTATAATCCGAGCCTTAAGGAGGCTAGAAATGCTATTTTAGAGGGTTTTGAGGGCTATAAGCTATATCGGGGAGACCTTAGTGATGAGAACCTAGTAGAGCAGATTTTTACCGAAAATAAAATAGATCAAGTTTGCCATTTAGCCGCTCAAGCTGGTGTGCGCTATAGTTTAGAAAATCCTAGAGTTTATATTAAATCAAATATCAATGCTTTTCTTAATATCTTAGAAGCAGCTAGAAATTATAATATTAAAGATTTAGTCTATGCTTCTTCTAGTTCGGTTTATGGCAGTAATCAGAAAGTACCATTTTCAGTTAATGACTCAGTAGATAATCCAATTTCTTTATATGCAGCCACTAAAAAAGCCGATGAACTTATGGCTCATACGTACTCTCATTTATTTGATATAAATACTACCGGTTTACGCTTTTTTACAGTTTTTGGTCCTTATGGTCGCCCTGATATGGCCCTTTTTTTATTTACCCACGCTATTGCAAATGAAGAAGAAATAAAAGTCTTTAATTTTGGTAAGATGAAACGAGACTTTACCTATATAGATGATATCGTTGATGGTGTATTATTAGCCCTAGAAAAAACTAATGGCTATCAAATATTTAACTTAGGCAATAATAAACCAGTTGAGTTAGAATATTTTATAAGTTGTATAGAGAAAGAAATAGGGAAGAGTGCTAAGAAGAAATATATGGAACTACAGCCAGGGGATGTTTTAGAAACATTCGCTGATATTGAACATACTAAAGAAGTATTAGGCTGGGAGCCAAAAACAAGCACCGAAGAAGCAATTAAAGCTTTTATTGGATGGTACAAAGAATACTATGGAGACAAATAAGAAAAAAAGAATCTTAGTTTTAAATTACGAATTTCCGCCTTTGGGAGGAGGGGCAAGTCCGGTGAGCTACGAAATTGCAGAGCGTCTGTCAGAAACGGGTGATTTTGATATTGATGTGGTGACTATGGGCTATAAAGATTTACCAAAATATGAAGAAATAAATAGTAATTTTAGAATACATAGAGTTAAATGTTTAAGAAATAAAAAAGAGATTTGTCATCCTTGGGAGCAGGCTAGTTATCTATTAAGTGGATATTTTAAATGCAAACAATTATTAAAGAAAAGCAAATACGATATTTGTCATTGTCACTTTATTATTCCGACAGGAGTATTAGCAATAAAACTAAAAAATAAATTTGATTTACCTTATATTATTACTAGTCATGGGAGCGATGTCTTGGGATATAATGCTAGATTTAAATTATTATATCCTTTTTTAGTAAAAACTTGGAAAAATATTTTAGATAATGCTAATAAAATAATATCTCCATCTAATTTTCTTAAGACAGAAATATTAAAAGTTTACCCACAATTTAATAATGAAAAAATAGAAGTGATTCCTAACGGTTTTGATACTAGTAAATTTAAGCCACAAGAAAAGAAAAAATATATTTTTTCATCTGGCAGATTATTGGTTAACAAAGGTTTTCAATACTTAATTCAGGCAGTTTCTGATTTTAATATTGATTACGAGGTCCATATTGCTGGTGACGGACCAATGAGGGCAGAGCTACAAAAGTTAGCAGAAAAATCAAAGACAAAAATAATTTTTCATGGCTGGCTTGATAATAACGGCCAAGAGTACAAAAATTTATTAGAGCAAGCCGCAATATACGTTTTAGCTTCAGAGAAAGAAAATGCTAGTATAGCTTTACTAGAAGCTATGAGTGCTGGTTGCACAGTAATCACAACAAATGTATCTGGATGCCCAGAAACAGTTGGAAATGCTGGATTATTAATAAATCCTAGATATGCTAATGATTTAAAAATAAAATTGAATACCATTGTTAATGATGAAAATAAGTTAATTGAACTGCAGAAAAAAGCACAAGATAGAGTAAAAAATATTTACGACTGGAATATTGTTTTAAAAGAATTTATAAAAGTATTATGAGCAAAGAAATAAAAATTTTACATATAATAGATTCCCTTGGACTTGGTGGCGCCCAAACTATTGTTAAAGGTATTTTTGAATATCAATTAAATAACCAAAATATATTTTTATTTGCATTAAGAAATAGAAATATTTTAATAGAAGTTAAGCACACTAATGTTCAGATCTTTAATTCATCTAAAAAATATTCTTTTAGACCTCTTTTTGCGTTAAAAGATCTAATTAAACGTGAAGAAATTACAATTTTACATTGCCATCTTTTTAAATCTCAGATTTTTGGCTTTCTTTTAAAAAAAATATGGTTTAAGAATGTGAAATTAATATTTCATGAACATGGTGAGATATTCCAAGGTTATATCACGTATAATTTATTTATGAGAGATGTCAAAAGTACTATAAATAAAATTATTGCCGTATCTAATGCCACAAAAGAAAAATTAATAGCTAAGGCCGGCATAGAAGAAAATAAGATAACCGTTTTATCAAATTTTGTTGATTTAAATAAATTTAATAGGAAAAATATTACTTGGAATATGGAAGGGGAAAGAGAAAAATTAGGTATTAAAAAGGGTGAATATGTAATAGGTTTTGTTGGCAGACTTGCAAAAGTTAAGGGTTGTGAGTATTTGTTGAAAGCGCTACCTTATTTAAACTTTTCCTATAAGGTTTTAATTGCTGGTGATGGCCCAGAAAGAAAAAAGCTTGAAAAATTGGCAGTAGAATTAAAAATTACTGAAAGAATTATATTTTTAGGTTATAGAAGTGATACGGTCTTTATTTATTCCTTGTTAGATGTTTTAATTATGCCCTCTTTGAGCGAGTCTTTCGGTTTGTCTGTTATTGAAGCACAGTCTATGGGCACTCCAGTTATATCGTCTAATATTCCTGCATTAAATGAAATTATTATTAATAACGAAAACGGCTTGATGTTTGAGGTTAAAAAATCTCTAGATCTTTCTCTGAAGATAGAGCTGATGTATAAGGATGAAAAAGCTAGAAATAGGTTTACAAAAAATGGATTAGAAAGTGTCAAAAAGTATGATTTAGAAAATTATATTAATAATTTGAATAAAATTTATGAAGATATTAAATAATATTAAACATAATCAGATACAACACGACAAATTAGCTTCAACTTATAATATTAAACATTCCGAAATTTATAATATATACGAACAAAGTAGGTTAAAAAAAAGTATAGATTTTTGTATCAAATCTGTAAATTCTAATTCTTCAGTAAAGGTTTTAGATTTTGGCGCTGGAACTGGAAATCTTTCCCATATATTTCTGGAAAAAGGTTGCACTGTTACTGCCTGTGATGTATCGCAAAAGTCTCTAAATATTCTAAAAGATAAATTGCCTTCTAATAATCTTGATACTGTTTTATACAACGGTCTTAAATTGCCGTTTGAGGATAATACTTTTGATATTACTGCAACGTATTCAGTTTTACATCATATACCTAATTATATAAGTGCCGTAAAGGAAATGATTAGAGTCACAAAGAAAGGTGGATTGATTTGTATTGATCATGAAGCAAATGAAAATAAATGGAATCCATCAATTGAATTAATAGAGTATAATAATTTAACTAAACAAACTATATTTGAACATATTACAAAATTATTAATTGCCAAGGAATTATTAACCTTTGATTTTATTAAAACTGTTTTTATCAAATTTTTTATAAATAAAAAATATCAAAGAGAAGGTGATATTCATGTTTGGAGGGATGATCATGTAGAATGGAAAAAGGTTAATGAGCTTATTAAAAAAGAAAAATGTGAGATTTTTAAGGAAGAAGATTATTTAATGTATAAACCCAAGGGAGGATTAGAAATATATGAAAAATATAGTAAGTTAACAAATGATACTAAATTAATTGTAATAAAGAAATGAAAAAAATAATTATTACTTTAACTAAAACAATAATAGCAATATCGCTATTAGGATATTTGTTTTCACTAGTTGATTGGGATACTTTTTTAAGTGCAATTAAAAATGCTAATATTTTTTATATTTTAGTTTCTGCCTTTATGGCATATTTTGGTATTTATATTAGTATATTAAAATGGAGTATTTTTTTAAAAAATTATGGAATTGTTATTTCTAAATTAAAACTTTATTCTATTTATTCAATAAGCGCTTTTTTTAATAATTTTTTACCAACTACTGTAGGAGGTGATTTTTATAGAATTATTAGTTTAAATAAACAAATTCCAGTCAAGAAGAAAGAAATTATTTCATCTATTATTTTAGAAAGAGGATTTGGTTTTTTGTCTTTATTCCCAATTAACTTTTTATTAGCACCTTTTTATTATAAATTTTTATTAAATAAGAGCTTTCTATTAATTCAGGTGCTTATTGTAATAGGTTTTATTTCAATAATTTTTTTAATTTTTAAATATAATTTACTAATTAGATTAAAAAATAAACTAATAAAAAAAGAATTTATTATATTAAACAAATTTCATAGCTTAGTTATTTCTATTTCAAATATAAAGAGTAAAAAAACGTTGATATACGGATTCTTGAACTCAATTGTTTTTTGTTTGACTATTGCTACTGCGAGATATATTTTATTTTTAGCATTCAATATTCAAGTAGATTTTTTTTATATATTGCTAGTTAGTTCTATAGCGCAAATTATAGGAATACTTCCAATATCTCTTAACTCAATAGGTGTAAATGAAGGATTGAGCGTTTTTTTATTCAGTCTCGTTGGCGTTCCTATAGAAATATCTTTAGTTGTCGCATTAGTTGGAAGAGTATCTCTAATAGCGACTAGTTCTCTGGGGGGATTATTTTATTTTTTTGATAATAAAATTAAATTTTAAAAAATATTTGCTTAATTTAACCTTATTAACGTTAAAATAGGGTAAATATTTAATTTAGATTTTTGGTCATTAAATAAATTTTTCTTTGGATAAAATTGTTGAACTATTTCTCCATTTTCAATTATACTTCTTAGAACAGGATTAGAGTCTTTATGTTTATAGGAGTCATAGGTCAAAATAGCATATACATTTTTTTCTTTTAATAAAATATTGTCAAGATGATCATCATTCATTATGACAGGAGATCCGGTATAAATATCCCAATCTTGATTCTCTTCTATTATATATTTATTGTTATTCCATGCTATATAGTTCTTAAAAAAATCAATCTGATCTTCAGTGTAATTGTATTTTGGGTATTGAAAAGATCCATTAGAACTAATAATCTCTGTGTCCCTTAGATGATATTTAGCCTTATAAATTCTAGAAAAATTAAATAGTTTGCCAACCAAAGGATATTCTATAATAACCGTGCTTTCTTTAGGTATATATGCTACTAAATTATTCCACGGAACCGATGCTTCTATGGTCCACCCAAGATAGCCAGTTTTCATTAAATTTAAGTTATATAAATTGCTAATAATAAATACTATGAATATAAAATAAAATATTATTTTAGATACTTGAAGTCTAACGAAATAAAAGCCATAAGCCATAATCGCTACCAACATAAAACTAATGGGAAATAGATATCTTACGTCAAGTATGTTTTTACCAAAAACGTAACCCAATAAAATTATTAAACCGACAATCCACGCCAATAATATTTTTAAAAATTTATCTTTTTTAAATAAATTAATAATTGTTATTAGTATAATAATTATTAATCCAATATTTTTTTGATAATAAAAAATGTTTATAATATTTTGCAGATGATTACTTAATTTAAATGTGATATTTCTTATAATAAAATTATAAATTGAATTATCATAAAATATTATGTAAACTAGAAATAGAGATAGTATTAACAACAATGAAATAGTAATATAAAAAACATTTTTTCGGTCTCTAATTAGTTTATTGAATACTAGCATTGAATAAAGAAGTATTAACGAGAAGAGTCCAATATTGTGTCCAATAAAGATATTTGAGAAAGTTATTAATAGAAACAGTAAAGAGCTGATTAAAAAATCCTTCAAATTATTAGATTCGTATATTTTTTTACCTATTAAAATGCCCGTTATTAGGATGATTGCAGAAATAACATATTCTCTCGCTATCATGGAATATAATATAAAATACCAATTAAGCCCAAATAAAAAAACCCCTAACAATGCTATTTTTTTTAGTTTAAATATATTTTTTATCAATATATATATTAAAAAGGATAGTAATATTTTTAGTACTACATTAAAAAATCTTAATTGATAAAAAATATCATCAAAAATTCTATAAAAAAAAGACTCTATCAATGAATATACTATATTTCGATTATATGCTATTCCCGTACTTGTTTCGCCATAAAATTTCTGGTGATCTATAATATTTGAAACAGATAAATTCGTGTAGGCCTCATCTATATGGAATGGTACTTTATTTATAAAATATAGAGTTAAAATTGAAGACATTATTATAATAATGAGTAACAAAAAACTATAAATCACGCCTTCCTTGTAAAAAAAACATACCATTTTTTTTATAATAGGAATCTTATTTATCCTTGGAAACTTATCGGCAAATTCAGTTTTTCTTTTATCCTCAGCTATTTGTTCAGTTATTTGTTCTCGGTCTATCTCTTTTTCCACCCTCTCTCTATTATGCCAAAAAGTTAAGCCACCACTTAAAATCGCTAGTACTGTTATAATAACTTGATATTTATTTATCCAAGCTAAATCAATAAACTTTTCTAAATAACTAAATTGCCCCAGCGCTATTATCAGCAAAAGAAAAAGAAAAAGATAGGAAATAATATCCCACCTTTTTTCAACAATGAAATTTAAAACATTAATTAATATCTTTTTTGTCTGACCGTGAAATGGCCATTTGATATTTAGAATAAAACCTTTTATTTTTATAATTATGTCCCTCTCAAAGTTAACAAAATAAAATATCGCTAGAAATATAGCTAGGGAATTAGTAATTACCGTAAAAGCATCTTGTATATTTTGGCCAATATTAAATAGACAAAAAATAGCTACTATTAATAATAATATTGATATTCCGTATTGTTTTATAACTCTTATCATAATCATTAAAAAGCAAATACCCAAATAGGATCTTGTTGCCCGGTTTTATTATAAAAAATTAATTTTTGTTGATTAATTAAATCATTAATCTCTCTATCTAACCTAATTCCAGTCATATTGTCAACTATAATATAGCCAGTCTTTGTTTCTGTTAACTCTTTTAACTGCTCCGCAGTTTTAATAGTAATAGCATTATTATAATATTCTCTTTCGGCCAACTTGCTTTTATTTAATTTGCGTCCATCTAAGCCAATTGCTAGCCAATAATCACTTCTGCCTAAATAGACTTTATCAAGTTGTGTAAAAGCAGAAACAATTACCTTATCTTCGCTCCAACCCTGATCTGCAATCGCTTGATAGGCACTTTTGAAATCTGGTTGAGGAGTATGAGGCTCTAAGTAATAATAAGTAATCGGTTTTAAAACAAAAGTATTGGTCTGTAAATAATTAGAAGCAGTAATTACTAAGATTAAAATACCTAAACCAAGTAGCCAGGAATATTTAAATTTTTTGCTTACTATATTAATTACATAAGCTGTTAGGATAAATAGGATGGGTAGGATGAAAAATAAATAACGAAAATGTAAAGTATCAGCGCTAAAAGTTATTATTAAATAGGGAAGTAAATAAGCAACAATTAGACCAATTTT
The DNA here is from genome assembly GCA_964587195.1 of uncultured Gammaproteobacteria bacterium. Classification (GTDB taxonomy): domain Bacteria; phylum Patescibacteriota; class Patescibacteriia; order Patescibacteriales; family UBA12465; genus UBA12465. Next base: position 56,825 of record CAZPKN010000003.1, read on the forward strand.
GGTTTTTATGTTTTTTTCTTTTAAAACTATAATAACTGTCCCCGCTAAAGCCATAACTACAATTAGGGGTAAATAATCAATTAGAAAATTCTGATAATTATGACCAATAAAAAAATTATTAGTGCTAGCTTTTCTAAAAAAGTCTAAAAATAATTTAACTAATAGAGAGATTATTCCTAAGCCGCTTAAAGCAATTACTATTAATTTGTTTTTGTCTTGAATTATTTTTCGCAACTCTTCTTTTTTAGTATTAAATAAATTAATGAGTAGTATAAGGGCATAAATACCAATTAATAAATAACCAAAATAATGGCTTAAAATAGCCGCTAAGGTAACTAGTACCAATAAGACTAGTTTTTTATAGGAAAATTTATTGAGCAGGGAATTAAAAAGGTAGAGAGCGAGAAGAAAGAAGAACTGTAGTTGGATATACATTCTCGCCTGCCTGCTCCAGGCTATTTCCCAATAAGATAAAGTGGTTAAAATAGCGGCGAAGAAGCCTACTTGTTTATTAAAATATTGACGCCCTAAGAAATAAATCATTAATATAACCCCGATTCCAAAAATGACTGCCGGTAATCTTGTGGCTATTGGATTAAAACCGCCTAGCTTAACCGCCCCAGTAATTAAATAATTATTAAGAAGATAATGAGGTCCATAAATTTTGTCTGAGTCAAGTATGGGGTAGCCTTTTTCTAGAGTGCTCAACACTGCATTTAAGGTATAGCCTTCGTCTATCCAGTAAGACTGTTGGTCAATTTTATAGAATCGCAAAAACAAACCATAAATAATAATTATAGAAAAAAAAGAAAATATTAAAATTTTATGATATTTTTGCATGTGGATAACTTTTTACTTATTAATATTTTATCATATTTTTAGCCAAAATATAAGGGTATTTTAAATAATTTAAAAAATATGAAAAATAACCTTGTTTTTTATCATTTATAGTATTATAATAAATATATTAAATAGTAAATAGAGCTAATTTAATTTTGCTGTATTTGCTGCAAAAATTTTAAAATATTTTATAATTAATTTGAGTCTATGAAAAAGTTTAAAAACTACTTTTCCAAAATCTTCAAAACTAAAGCGGTATTAGCAATGTTGATTATTGGTCTCGCCATCTCTCCGACGGTTTTTGCTCAGTTTGCTCGTCAAACTGGAGGTCCCGATTGGGGCTATGGTTACGGTTACGGTTACGGCTATGGCTACGGCTTTGACGGTGGCACTATTGCTGGTTATCGTACAACGGGAGCTGCATCTTCAACTTATGCTTATGGCTACGGCTATGGTTATAAAGCTGATGGTGTGACATATGATGCAAGTAATGGGTTTGAAGTTACGCCAGCTACTATGAGTAGTTTGGTCCAAGCAGGTATTATGATTCCTAGCGGATCAAACCCTTCTAATACTAGTGCAATTACTTTCGCGCAACAAGTCGCTCTTGCACCAGTAACTGGAGTTTCTGTTGTTATTCCGCAAGGGGTTGTTATGACATCCAATTCTGGAAATTTTGATATGGCTGATTTAGCAGCTGGGGCAGCGAGTTTAACCGGCTTATCTACTGATGTTGATCTTGCTGGTTCGCTTTCGTTTGGTGTGCCTAGTGTAGGGTTAACACTTAATCCAGCTATTCAAATTTCTATCGCAGTTGATTCTGCTTTAGAAGGTAAAACATTAAAAATTTACAGAAAGGATGCCGGCGGTTCATGGGTTGAAAGTCCTTCCGGAACAGATGCAACTTGTACTGTAACTAGTGGTGTTTGTACTTTTAGTACTACTCATCTATCATCTTTTGGTGCCGGTGATGTTTATACTTGGAATTATGGATCATATGGGTCTTGTAGCGTTTCTTGTGGTGGAGGAACACAAACCAGAACTGCTACTTGTAAAAATTCTAGCGCTGAAACCGTAGCTAACTCTTTCTGTTCTGGAACAGCAGTAACATCTCAATCTTGCAATACTCAAGCTTGTAGCTCTGGCGGAGGAGGAGGCGCAATTGTTAATAATTGTAGCTCTGTCGTTTATGCAGATTGGGGTTCTTGTGTTAATGGTTTTCAATTTAGATCAGTTTTAAGTCAAACTCCAGCTGGTTGTTCATTAACTGCTCAACAGCAAATAGATTCTTCTAGAGCCTGTGTCTTAGGCGAAGAGCCTATCGTTGTTACCCCTCCAGTTGTTACTCCAGGTAGTTCTGAAGCTAGAGCTGATGTAAAACAAGTGATGAATAATGAAAGATCATTAGTTTCTAAGATTAATACCGCTCTAACTAATCGCTTAGCTGGTCGTATTTTGCTTCAGGTTGAAGAAAAAGGACAAGCTTGGTATATTGAGCCAGTTAGTAAGCAAAAACATTTCATGGGACGTCCAGCTGACGCCTTTGATATGATGCGTCGCTTTGGTCTTGGTATTAGTGAAGCTAATTTTTCTAAGTTCGAAAAATCAGGCGTTCCAGCTCGTTTTGCTGGTCGCATATTCTTAAGAGTTAAAAGCAAAGGTGAAGCCTACTATATTAATCCAGTTGATATGAAAATGCATTACTTAGGTCGTCCAGCTGATGCCTTTAACTTAATGAGAAGTAAAGCTTTGGGAATTTCTAACGCAAATATCAGACAAATCCCAGTGGGTGAAGTTAAATAATCTAGTTATAAAATAGAATATTACAAAAGACCTGTGTTTACAGGTCTTTTTGTATATTAGAGTGTAGTTAAAAATATTATTATAATAGTGTTTAGGATTGAGGCCTTATATTTTAACTATTATTAGCCACACTAGTTCGAACTTTGTCCACGACCCCGAGCTAATAAAAAAATGGCTAATTTTAGCCATTTTTTTATTAGTTTGTGGGTAAGAATGAGAACCCTCGGGTTCGCACTGCCGAGGATAGCGAGGAATCGCCAGCCTGCCTGCCGGTAGGCGGGCTTGCTGGCAGTTCCGAGCGGCGCAGGCAGAATAGGGCGGCTTTGCCGCCCTATAATCCCACCCCGGGAGCCAACAAATTTTTTGTGCTGTAGACCGACATATTTGTAATAATATTAGCCAAAAAACAAAGAAACTCAGTTTACGCTGAGTTTTTTTGTTGGAGTCAAACGAGTGAAAATAGGCGTAAATAAAGAAGTTCTTTGGTTCTAATCCGATTCTTAGTTTTTACTCTATATGTTTTGGTGTATAATTAAATTGAAAATAAAGTATAAATTATGATTGAAGAAATAAATTGGAATAATTTCAAAGCAAAATTCAACGGTCGCGAGCAGGTAGCTTTTGAGCGGCTTTGCTATCTTTTGTTCTGTAAAGAGCATAACAAGGATTTGGGGATATTTCGTTTTAAAAACCATGCAGGAATCGAGACGAACCCAGTAGAGAAGGATGGGAAGGTTATAGGATGGCAAGCAAAATTTTATGATACCCGCCTTTCAGAACATAAGGACGATTTCATCCAATCGATTGATACGACCAATACAAGACACCCAGAGGTGAACAAGATCATTTTTTATACTAATCAAGAATTCGGACAAGATAAGGAAAAAACCGATCCTCAATATAAGATCAAAACAGAAAACTACGCGAAAGAAAAAGGAATAGAAGTCGAATGGAGAACAGGAAGCTATTTTGAGTCGCCCTTCGTTTGCGAACATAATTTCAGCATAGCCCAGCATTTTTTTAGTCTAAAGAAAGGCATCCTCGATTCAATCACTGAATTGGCTCTTTATACAGAGTCTATTTTGAAGGCCATTCGAACGGCAATTACATATGATGGTAAGACTATAAAGTTGGATAGATCTCAAATAACAAAAGACATATCCGATGTGGCTGATAGTGGCTTGCCGGTGATTTTGAGTGGAGGCGCTGGGGTTGGCAAGACAGCGGTAATTAAAGATTTTTACGAAGCTATAAAAGACCATTCATCACTATTCGTGTTCAAGGCAACGCAGTTCAGGAATATCACTCATATCAATCAGTTGTTCAAAGATTATGGCGAGATTACCGCGACGGATTTCATTAGTGAGCACAAAGACATCAAGATCAAATTTATAGTAATTGATTCAGCCGAGCGTCTTGCTGAAATCGAAGACCAAGATGTTTTCAGGATGTTCCTCTCCTCTTTAATTGAAAACGGCTGGACCATAATTTTTACGGTGCGTTACAGCTATCTTGATGATCTTCGCTTTCAGTTGAAAGAGGTATATGGAATCGGCTTTACTTCTCTTAACATACCAGACCTGACCCGAGAAGAGGTTGAAAAGATTGCCACCGACAATAGTTTTGAGTTGCCTAAAAATGAAAGATTAGCCGCGTTGCTGGGGATCCCTATCTATCTCAATGAATATTTGCAAAATTACACTAGTGTCGGAGAAAACGCGAGCTATGGAGATTTCCGCGAGATTATATGGAAAAAGCAAATTCAAGATTCCACGAAGCAGTCAGAAAATATACATAGGCGCAGAGAAGA
>CAZPKN010000004.1:0-50371 GCA_964587195.1 uncultured Gammaproteobacteria bacterium
GCCGCTGAGCCCTACGCCAGCTCGGGCTCATCGTCGCTCTCCTTTTCGCTCGAGCCCTGCCTGCCGGCAGGCAGGTTCCGCTCTCGCTCAAGACTCGCTCGCCGCTTGTTCGAATCCCCTTCGCTTCGCGAAGACCCAATAAAAAACAAGCTATTAGCTTGTTTTTTATTGGGTGCTCGGGGATAGGGATTCGAACCCCAATAGCCAGGACCAAAACCTGGAGTCCTACCGTTAGACGATCCCCGAATAATTATATTTACATTGTTAATAAGAACCTGGAGTCCCCGCTTCGCCAGAGCGAAGCGAGGCGAGCTACCGTTAGACCTGCCTACCGGCAGGCAGGCGATCCCCGAATTATTCAATTTAATACCTAAAGATAATATTAAAATGTTGCTCAAAAGTCAACTAATCCATGCTGCGCTCTTTAAACCCTGGCATATTTGCGAACCGCAAACAAAGTTGCTAAAACATTAATTAATAAAACAACTAAAAACTGTGTACCAAAGATAACTAAGAAATTATCAACAAAATAAGTCAAGATATTAACATTATAGCCAGTGAAAAAAACCTCTAAGTACGGCTGGAGCAGGCTTAAAAACGGATAGAAAACGGAAATGATTATTAAAATGCTTATTAGAGCATAAACAAAAGCAGAGACAATATAAGGCATATAGATAAACATATTCGAAGCCCCGACTAAGCGCATTATTTCAATCTCTTGGCGATGAGTATAAATGGCTACCCGAATGGCATTATAGACGACTAGCAAGCTAGTGAGAATAAAAATGGCGATAATGAAAAGACCAATCTCGTTGACTCGCTTTGTGATGTTATTTATTTTTTCCAAAATAACAGCATTGTCAGAGAAATCACGCGATTCAATAATTGGATTCTCTAAAACTCTAAGCTCATTAATCAGTAGGCTGGAATTTTCCAAGTCTTGAGGCATGATAGTTAAGCTCGGAGATAAGGGGTTGCGGCCAAGTTCTTTAAGAGCTGATAAAACCTCCTGATTATTTTTGTACTTCTCCCTAAAAGACTCTAGCGCGCTTTGCTTGGAAATATAGGTAACTGATTTTACCTTCTCCGAAGAAGCGATTTTATCGCGCAAAGCGATTATTTCTGGTTCCGGGGCCTCAGCTTTTAAATACAGACTGATATTAATTTTCTCTTTAATGGCCAGCGCCGCGCTATCGCTGATGACTCGAACAGTTGATAGAGTATTAATAGAAAAAAGCGCTAAGAGAAGAATAGTGATAGTCACAATAGTCAGCCAGACATTACGGGCAATATCTTGAAAACTAAACTTAATAATGCGATAGAGAGAAAGCATAGAAGTGTTTATAATAAATATTTACCATGAGCCTGGTCGTTAATTATTTGTCCATCTTCCATGGTCACCACGCGGCGATTAAGACGGTTAACGATTTCTTTATTATGGGTAACCAAAATAACGGTTGTTCCGAACTTATTTATTCTCAAAAGCAAGTCGATAATCTCATTAGCATTAATAGCATCCAAATTACCAGTCGGTTCATCGGCTAATAATATTTTCGGCTGATGGACAAGAGCGCGCGCAATGGCCGTCCGTTGTTTTTCTCCGCCAGAAACTTCATGCGGATAGCGATTTTTCTTATCATCTAGGCCCACTATCTTCATCACACTAGGAACAATTTTCTTTATTTTGCTCCGGCTACCCCCCGATACTTCAAGCGCAAAGGAAACATTTTCCGCTAAAGTTTTTTTTGGTAATAATTTAAAATCCTGAAAAATAACGCCAATTTGCCGCCTAAGATAAGGGACTTCTAACTTAGAGATTTTGGTAATGTCCCAATCGCCTATCATAACCTGGCCGGAATCGACTTTTTCTTCTCCGATCAAAACACGAACAAGAGTTGTCTTTCCCGCTCCCGATTGGCCGACGATGGAAACAAATTCTCCCGGTTGGATATTTAAATTCACATCTTTAAGAATCTGATCGTTGCGACTATAGGATTTGTAGACATGCGAAATGTTTATCATATTTATTTACTTAATTGACGCAAACCATAACGTATTAATTGCTCATTATCACTAAAACTGGCATCCCGGGTCGGCGACCCGAAATTAACTACTATCAAGTTGCCCTGATCAGTTTTTATTTTGGTCATTAAGCAATTGCCTGATTCATGTAAATAACCGGTTTTGGAGCCCGTAATATTATAACTGCTATTTTTAACTAGCTGATTAGTATTATTAAGGCGATGAGCAATTTTGGTATTAATGGTTGAAAAAGAATAACTCTTGGTCGTACTAATTTTTTCAATTAAAGAATTTTTTAAAACCTCTTTCATCATTATAGCATAATCATAAGGAGAGCTCACGTTATCAGGAGACAGTCCTGTTGGTTCTATAAAAAAAGTATTAGCCGCGCCCCATGATTTGGCGTTATCATTCATCTTTTTAATAAACTCTTCTCGACTCAAACCACTAACTCTAACCAAACTTTCAACTGCGTTATTAGCCGAACCAACCAAAGCACTGTAGAGAAGATTTTCTATCGTTAATGTATCGCCATCTTTAACGGTTAACCGTGCCGACTCCCAAGGATTACAATAAAGATGGTTATATTTTTCATCTTGAACTTTATATTCTACTACTTTTTTTAAGTCAGGGTTCAAATCTAAGAAAGTTTTTGCCGCTACTAATTTTGTCAGACTAGCTAAGGGGGCCACGCGCTTTTCATCTTTACCAAATAAAACTTTATTATCCTTCTCGAGAAAAACTATAGCCGAAGTCGCTGCCACTACTGGAACATCGCTCGTTGGGACAGACGGAGCCGAAGCTGGACGAACGGTTTTTAAGGGCTCTATCTTTACCTTAATTATACCTGCCGATGGTGAGGCAATTTTTTCAAAAGCGACTCGATCTAAATCAATAACACGATCCGGATGGATGGACCTATCTGGGCCAAAATCATTAATAGTTACATCAACTGTCTTGTTATTAGCTAAGTTGGTCACGCGCAAAACAGAACCTTTTAGAAAATCCGGCGAAGCGGCAAAATTGCCATTCTTATAGCGATACCAAGAAGCATTGCCCACTGTCATGTAATCCTCTCGGCTCAAGAGAATTAGATACCCTGAAGTAGTGGTTAGGGTGGTTTTAACATAACTCGATTGAGGAACATCAATAGTTGGTAGCGGAGACCACTTGCCAGATAAAGCATCAATGATAAATATCTGCTTTAAACCATTATTGTTGCTATATTTGATTCGCACCTCCATCGGCCAAGCTGGATCATACAAATTTGGGTTTTCAAGAGAATATTCAAAAACCGGAGTAACTGCCGTCCACTCCCAAGGCAAAGATGATGCTCCTGGCCCATAAACTGCTCGAACTTCACCGGGAATTCCCTGACTGATAAACTCTATGCCAATATTTTCCGCCTTAGAAATCGCCGGCGAGAAGCAAAAGATTAAAGCGCTTAGGAATAATAATTTAAAGATTGATTGTTTTTTGATGCTTATAGTTTTCATGATTTCTTTATTTAATATTGATTGACTAAATCCGCATTTTAACTCTATAATAAAGCAGATGTGCGGGTATCGTATAATGGTTATTATATCAGCTTCCCAAGCTGAGGAAGGGGGTCCGATTCCCCTTACCCGCTCCCTAAGCCGAAGTAGCTCAGCTGGTAGAGCAACGCACTCGTAACGCGTAGGTCAGGGGTCCGATTCCCCTCTTCGGCTCAAACTTGAAACCAATCTTTAAAAAAGATTGGTTTTAGTTATCAACAAAAAAATACCGCCACCATTTGGTAAAATTACTATTTTTTTCTCCAGCTTGAACCGGAACGCTTAGATCAACTTTATTTTTAGAATTATCAATGACTATTACTTGCTCGCCGGGCTTTTTCAGATTCAAATTTAAGCGAGCTTGTTCCTCAAGGGACTGGTCAGACTCTAAATAAGCAATCATTTCCTTTAACTCTTGATTTGTTTTCTGATACACGGCAATTTCTTCTTGAATATCACTAATCTCCTTCTCCATTAATTTCTTCTGAGTATATGTTTTAGCAAGAGGGAAAATTAAAATAACCAAAAACCCCAAACTAAGAATTGCTAAAAAGCGCTGGCTAGAAAACAAGCGATAGAAAAAATTATTTGGTTTAGGTAAATCGCCGGCGCTTAAAACGCGCGGCTGAATCTTATAGTTAGCCATGGAGATGATATCTAGAAATATCTTTTGAACATTTTTTATTATACCATAAAAATTCCAGACTAAAAAATCGGCCCTTAAAGCCGATTTTATAATTGCTTAATGAATTATTAACGGGATTTAGGCGTTACCCAAAAGCCCATATATTTAGCGCGCATTAAACGAATTTGCGCATCAAAACAAGGAATGGAGCCGAAAATGATAATGGTGACCGGGACAAATAGCCACTCTAAAATCATGCGAATATTTTTCCAGATTGTATACTGTTTAGGGCGCTTAGGTAGCAGTAAAGAAGAAACAACGGCTGATAATATCAGACCAACCATAGCGACGCTCATTAAATTCTGGGTTATTGCCGGCAAGTTCCCCGATAGAACAGTCGAGTTAAAACGATTGCCGCCTAAAAGCATCGGCATCCAGCCAATAACCGCAATAATCAAAGCGTTCGTCGCCCAAGACCAAAAACCATAAATCTGAATAAAGATATGGCTGATTAATTTCCCGCGGTCAACCGTTTTCCAACGCTTAGCGGTATTAAAAATCAAATAAGGGATATTCTCCGAACCCCAAGCCCAACGCCGCTGTTGCTTATACAAACTCTTGGCTGTCTCCTTAAAATTTTGATCATGGGTGACATCCATGGAAACTTTATAATAAAGCGGCTCGACTCGATATTCGCCGTCATAATGAAGCAAACAATGCCAAAAAATACGCGAATCCTCACTGACCATATGCGTCGACCAATAACCAATTTCTCTTAAAGCAATATAGGTCATCGAGTGAGACGAATAAGTAACCAGGCTTTCTTGGCGTATCTGCATAATCATTTGCCAGAAGGTATTGGAAGAAGCCGTAATGCGCGAAAAAAATGGCGTCTCCCAAATATTATTATGATAAACCGGGATAGGCTGGTAACTAGCGCGATAAGGATTATCAACTGATAAAAATTTATAGGTTAATGCGAAGAAATACCCAGGGTGAACAACGGTGTCAATATCGAAAACGCTGACTAAAATATGTTCCGGTGCTAAATTCTCCGCTTCAATAATCTTTTCTCTAACGACTTGAATAGCCCAAGCTTGGTTAGCTCCCTTGCCCTTTAGCTCTCCTTCAATGCCGTCGGGGTGCCAAGTAATAATGAACCTGCCAAAACGACCAGCAAATTCTTTTTCAATTATCGCCGCCCTTTCCTTAGCTTCTTGACCAGCTCGTTCCTCCATCGCCAAGGCAATAATCATCTTCTCGGTCGGATAACCATCATCAACTAAGGCTTGCAAGGATCCCCTGATAATTTCCACTCCCTCGCTGTAGGTTGGAAGAATAATCAATTGCCATAAATCGGTCCAAAAGACTCCTTGTCTGGCTAAAGACTTATCACTAATTTTGTCTAATCGACCATCAAATCTAAAATCATTCTTACGCAAACGTTCACATTTTTCCTGCCAATTAACCGCCAGTCCTTTATTTAGCTTGCGATAGGAACTGATGAGGAATATAGCCATGTAAATAACCAAGAGCAACCAATAAACATCAAAAGCAATAATAAAATAAGCCACCCAAACTGGCTTTAAATAGGACAAAAGCAATAGTATAAATAAAGTAAAAATAGAGAAAAAGCCCGGAAAAAACTCCAAAAAACGATAAAATTTCCGGTCTCGACCTTCCAATTCGGTCGCCTTCCCTATTTTTAAATAATTAATGGCCATAAAAGAATTAAATCTGATTCCTTCTTTTTAGCTCAAAAAAGCAATCTGCGCAAGCCTCAACATCAATTAATGCGTCATGGGCGTCAGCAAAGCCTCGTCCGAACAAGGCGCCATAAAGCTCGGTTAAGTTGGGCCATTTATAGCCACCTCGCCCGTTATCTATCCTGGCTGCCTGAACACCTCGTTTCATGGTGCAAATTTTTTGAGCACTAATAATCGGATTAGTCATTCCGGCCCGCAAAAGCTCAGAGCCAACAATGCTTTCATCAAAGCTAATGTTGTGTCCGACTAAATACTCGGCACTAGCCACATCTTTAATAAAATGTTCCAGCGCTTTTTTAATATCCACTCCTTCAGCTAGCGCCCGCTCCTGAGTAACGCGATGAATCTTAGCAACTTCAGGAGGAATAATAAAACCGTCCGGATAAATAATATAATTATAGGATTCCCAGCGATTCCCCTCCGGGTCATATAAACTCCAGGCTAACTGGACTAAACGCGGCCAATTAGAAAAATCATCAAGTGGCGCTTGATAATTTTTTGGCAAACCGGTTGTTTCTGTATCAAAAAATAAATACATAATTTTAAAACTGGTTATTATCAATTATCACGTCTTCACCTTCCGTTAAATCATGCTCGGTAGAATTTTTTAAATGCTGATTAAAAATATCTTCAACTTCGGCGGTAATTTTATCATCAGCGAGCGAAGACATTAAATCAGAAGACGAGTTATTTGAAAGACTGGCTGCTTGAGGAGGATTAGTATTTTTTAACTTCCGCCCTTTAAAATCAACTGGCTCTATCCGGCTTAAATCCGCTAAAGATAAAGCTGGGCCATCCCCGGCGATAATATTATCCTCTTCTAAATGTTTTTTCTCTATCTCTTTAGCGATCTTTCGCTGTTCCAGCTCCAAGCGTTTTTCCTCTTTTTTTTTACTTAAACATTCTTTACAAAAAACCGGACGAACGCCATCAGGCATGAACACAGTAAATGTCTCTTTTTTACAGGTGACACAAACAGCCGGATATCCTGATGGTTTTTTAGAAACAGCCGGAGAAACGCTGTCGCTTGCCGGTTTAGCTGGCTGGTTAGCAGTGGGGGCAGAATATACTTTTGGAGAAGCAGACGGGGTCTGAGAAACAGGAGAAGAAACGGCCGGCTTAAACTTAGTTGGAGCGGCGGGCGCCTGGCCAGCATAATTGTTTTGATTACTATACTGCACCCCGCCAGAGAAATTAGCTCCTGATTTGGCCGGCTGGGAAAAAGTTGTCGCTGGTCCGGTAGCGAGATTTTTTTTAGGGGCAGCTGGTTCTTCGTTATAGCTCTCATGCCAGCGCATAATTTTTTCTTCAACTATCGCCCGCTCTGAAGCATATTTTTCCCGAGAATATTGGACAACCTTTTGATCATTGCCGGTTTTTTCATCAAAACTTAAGGGCGGCAGACCGCGTGCCGAAAAGGGCGAGGAAGCAATACCGTCTATCATCAGTTTTAAATACATTTCGTATTTCGGCAGATTAACAATATCTTCTTCAGTAAAGGTAGGGGTAAATTCTTTAACAAGCTCTTCAGCATCAGCCGCTCCGACTCTAAACACAACCATAGTCCCGACGTTACCAAAAACAGCCGGCTTAACCTTTTCGCTTAACTGCTCAATATACTGATGAGCTAAAATAAGATTCAAGCGATATTTACGAGCCTCTGATAAGATATTAGCGAATGAGTCGGTTGAAAAATTTTGAAATTCATCAATATACAAATAAAAATCACGACGCTGGATTTCCGGCACATCGACACGGCTCATCGCCGCCAACTGAATCTTGGTAATCATCATCGCCCCTAAGAGAGCGGAATTATCTTCACCAATGCGCCCCTTAGACAAATTCATTATTAAGATTTTCCCGCTATCCATAATATCGCGGATATCAATCGCCGATTTAACCTGACCGATAATGTTGCGCATTAAAGAGCTCGATAGAAATTGGCCGACTTTATTTTGAATAGGAGAAACCGCTTCGGAAGCGAATTTATCGGCATAGCCGGAAAACTCTTTCTCCCAAAAAGCTTTAACGACCGGGTCGGTAATATTAGCGACGACACGTTTACGATAGTTCTTATCTGACAACATGCGGACCACGCCCAAAAGCGTCGACCCTGGAAAATCCAAAATCGCTAAAATAGCGTTACGCAAAATATATTCTAGACGCGGCCCCCAAGAATCTGCCCAGAGTTTTTGGAAAACACCGATTAGGCCAGAAGCGACTAAATGCCGCAAATGAGGCTCAACCTGTTCAACGACGTTAAAGGCAATCGGAAAGTTAATATCGGAAGGATTAAAATACACAACATCCTGAATCCGTTCTGCGGGAATATATTCAATTATTTTTTCCGCCAAATCACCATGAGGATCAACTACCGCTACTCCATGGCCAGCTCTAATATCGTCAACAATCATGTTTTCCAAAATTGTTGACTTGCCCATACCGGTTTTCCCAATCAAATACATATGGCGGCGGCGGTCGTCAGTCTTGATGCCGAATTTTTTAAATTCGTTGCGATAGGTTGTTTGTGCAAAAACAGCGATGTTCTGCATATTAATCAAACTTTCTTAGCTTCAGACGCCATTAATAAGGAAGCAGAAAAGAATAAGAATCAAAAAATTCTTTAACTAAAGGCGGAAGATATATAAACCCGAGAATAATAGGAATAATGATAAGAAAGAGGCGGATAAAACTCCAAGCAACCTGCCAACGGATATGGCTTTTGATCTGCCTGGCTAGTTCTAAAATTTCTTCGTTCTTAGCTAGATTGGCGCGCAACAACTCCTCCCAATTTTCTGAAGGGACGGCAGGATTTTTTTTGTCCGAAAAATTATTTTGTTCTTCTATCATAAAATCCTGAGTAAATTATCTTCTTAGCCACGCAGTTCGCACAGTTCGACATATTTACGACCGATTACTACAAACTCTGCCATTTCTTTGCGCGTATAGGCCTTCTTTTGATAATAATCCTGATTGACTAAATCCGTGTCAGACTTGAAGATTTGCAAATACCATTTCTTGGCCCCCTTAATCATTTGGCCCATTTCTTCAAAATCCTCTTTCTCTAACAAACCCGGAACAACGGTTGTCCTGAATTCATACGGCAAACCGCTCTCAATTATTATTTTAACACTTTTTTTAATATTCTCCCAGTCTAATTTCACATTAACCGTTCTCTCATATTTCAAAAGCGGCGCCTTGATATCCATGGCGATGTAGTCAATTAGCTTGGCCTTGATTAAGCCTTCCAGCATCTCGGGATTAGTCCCATTGCTGTCCAACTTAACTAAATAGCCGATTTCTTTAATCTGTTTAATAAACTCTGGCAGGTCCGGATGGATAGTCGGTTCCCCGCCAGTAATGACGACCCCTTCGAGCCGGCCATATCTTTCCCTCAAAAAAAGAAAAAGGTCTTCAGTGGAAAGCGGAGAAAAACCTTTTTCTTTTTCTATTTCGACATCCTTTCCCGTTTGGGGCAGGACAAGCATTGGGTTGTAGCAAAAGTGGCACCGGAAATTACACCCTTGGGTAAAGATTATAGCCGCTAGATGATCGGGGTAGTCGAGAAGAGTTAACTTCTCTAAACCACCAATAATCATAAGCGTTAATCTAATTAATTATCAGAACAAACCTTAAAGGTTTTTCTATCCTTATATTCCGAAGCTTTGCCGGGATTATAATTCTTGACCGGAGTAATCCAGCCGACAACGCGGCTATAAACGACACATTCCTGTCTTTGAGTTTGGATTGGGCTCATATGTTTATCTTAAATTAATTATAAATAATTTTTATGAAAATTACAACTAGACAAAAGCGGTAATTACTGGTTAGCCGACCGGATATCATCAACCGTTTCTGTATAACCTATTTCTTCATCACACTTCGGACAGAATTTATGTTCGCCAGACAAATAGCCATGCTTAGGGCAAATAGAGAAAGTCGGAGTAATCGTGAAATAAGGCAACTTATAGTTATCAACTATCTTCTTGACCAATTTTTTAGCCGTATCACCATTTGGCAAGCGTTCACCGAGATAGCCATGAAGCACTGTTCCGCCGGTATATCTGGTTTGCAGGTCATCCTGCAAATCAAGGGCGGTAAAGATGTCGGTAGTATGGTTAACATGTAAATGGGACGAGTTTGTATAGTAAGGATCGGCTCCTAATTTTTTAACTGCTTCCGTATTAGAACAAATTATTCCCGGATAAAGCTGTTGATCTTTCTTGGCAAAGCGATAAGTGCAGCCTTCACCTGGAGTTGCTTCTAGGTTGTAAAGGTTATTAGTTTCGTTTTGATAGTCCATTAAACGTTCACGCATGAAATCAAGAATCTCGGCGGCAAAAGCATGTCCTTCTGGGGTAGAGATATCTTTACCCATTAAGTTAAGAGCCGCTTCATTCATACCGTTAATACCAATAGTAGAAAAGTGATTTTTCCAATAGGTCCCGAAGCGCTCTTTAATATTATCTAAATAATACATGGAGTAAGGGTATAGGCGATCTTCAGTAAACTTATCGATTATCTTTCTTTTAATCTCCAAGCTTTCTTTGGCAACCTCCATTAGCGCCACTAATCTTTCTTTAAACTCTTCTTTACTCTTAGACAAGTACCCCAACCTGGCTAAGTTGATAGTCACAACACCTAGAGACCCAGTTAACGGATTAGCGCCAAACAATCCGCCGCCCCTCTTCCTTAATTCGCGGTTATCCAAACGCAAGCGGCAGCACATTGAACGGGCGTCATCGCGGTTCATATCAGAATTTACGAAATTCGAGAAATACGGGATGCCGTATTTAGCCGTCATTTCCCAAACCGGTTTCAAACATTCTCTATCGTACTCAAAAGTTTTATCAATACAATAAGTCGGAATTGGGAAGCCAAAAACTCGGCCGGTCGAATCACCTTCAAGCATTACTTCCGCAAAAGCCTTATTAAACATATCCATTTCTGCTTGGAATTCCTTGTATTTTTCTGGCATGACTTGCCCGCCGATAATTACATTTTCTTCGCCTATCATCGGAGACGGGGTCACGTCCATGGTCACGTTAGTAAACGGGGTCTGGAAACCAACGCGGGTCGGAACATTAACGTTAAACATGAACTCCTGTAAACCCTGTTTAACATCTTTATACGTTAAGTTATCATAACGAATAAATGGCGCTAAATAAGTATCAAAATTAGCAAAGGCCTGAGCACCGGCCGCTTCGCCCTGCATAGTATAGAAGAAATTAACAATTTGTCCTAAAGCGCTTCTAAAATGTTTTGGCGGTTTGCTCTGGACTTTTTCATGGACGCCCTTAAACCCTCTGATTAATAAATCTTTCAAGTCCCAGCCACAACAATATGGCGCTAGTAATCCTAAATCATGAATATGAATATCGCCGTTGACGTGCGCATGACGAATATTTTCCGGATACATTTTATTGAGCCAATAGCGAGCGGAAATAGCCGAGGCGATATAATTATTAAGACCTTGGACCGAGAAGCTCATATTACTGTTTTCCTTGAGACGCCAATCCGCTCGGCCTAAATAATCTTCCATTAATTTTTCATCAGCGGTCGCGCTATTGATATCGCGCATCTGTCTATGTTGGTCGCGATAGATAATATAAGCCTTAGCAACTTTAATCAGCTTATTCTCAATTAAAACCTCTTCAACGACATCTTGAATTTCTTCAACCGCCGGAATGCTATTCTTATGAAACTTGCTAGAAATTTTCATGACGACTTGATCGCTCAATTTCTTAGCGAGATGTTTGTCGTCAACGCCGACCGAAGACGCCGCCTTGTAAATAGCTTTAACGATTTTATCCTGATCGAAATCGACAATTTCGCCGGAACGTTTGATAAGTTTGCTGATGATTTCAGACATAGAGGTAAGCTTGGTAAGCCGCTTGCATTTTGCGAAAACCGATAAGGGGTTTCAAGAAAATGAAACTGGCTTACAATTATTTTTTTTCTTTAATTAATTTATTTAACTCTTTCTGGAATTCCTTAGCATCCTTAAATGATTCATAAACCGAGGCGTAACGAATATAAGCAATTTGATCAACTTTCTTTAAATTTTTCATCACCATTTGGCCGACTTGGCGGGAGGTTATCTCCGAATCCTTCAATCTTTGCAAATCTCTTTCAATAGAATGAATCAGTTTTTTAAACCGGTCTTCCGTAATCGGCCGTTTCTCGCAAGATTTCTTTAATCCGCTAACCATCTTCTCTCGATTATAACTTTCTCGACGGCCGTCTCTTTTCACAATAATCAAATCTAAAAGTTCTATTTCTTCATAGGTTGAAAAGCGAAAAGAACACTTTAAACACTCGCGGCGGCGTCTAATAGATAGTCCGTCGGGGGCCACCCGCGAATCAACGACCTTGGTATCTGGATAATAACAGATTGGACATTTCATAAAACCCTTTAAAAACCTATATTTTGTGGACTTTATTAATATTTAACCACTAAATATTGTATATAACCTAATTTTAACAAAATTAAGCTTAAGGGTCAATTCAGCTAAAATTAATAAAAATATAAAGTTTTTTTAAAGTTATCCACAGAAAAATATTAAGAGAGATCCCCTTTCAAGCACAAATTAAAATAATGTTCTAGAGGAAAAATAAAAAATAATTCTAGAAATCTTCTTTTGCTAAGTTTCTCTAAACCAAACCAAAGACCGAACCAGTATTCTTGGTTCGGTCTTTAATTTACCACTTACTTTAACTACGCTTCCCCTATTCCTCTAAAGCCATCCCCTTGGTGAGTTCCCCGGTCGGATCATAGAGAGAGTCAATAATATCCTCAGGAGTATAGATCTTGCGATAGGAAGTAATATTACCATTTTCATCGCGGCTGATGACTTGAACATCGGCTGGGTCAGCGAGCCGGCTGCCAAAGCCAGCCTCAACTAACTCTTCTTCACTTAATATCTCTATTTTTATTTTTCTGATATTCGGATCTTCCCAGTTGCCTGCCTGGTTGGCTGGCGGATAGTATGGCTCTAATTCTGTTTCTCGGTTGGCTTTATCCTCACGGTATATCTGGACAAGAGCGATAATCACTAAAAGAACAACTACTCCTAAAATAACGGCTAAGATTTTAAATAGTTTAGATTTATTCATATGATTGATTATAGTGCATAGTTAGGTTTATACGGCAGCTTCGTGTTAGGGTCGGAGCGAGGACAGTCACGGTAGCAGTTATTATATGTCTCATTATATGGACTGCTGGCGTTACAAACTCCGTTTCCACAATGCGTGTCGATAAAACAATTAGAGGTATTTTCGCTGATGTCTTTGATGCCGTCTCCACAGCGGCAATCAGAACAGGAGCCTGAACCAGTGCTATATTCTCCTTTATCTAGTTCGCACTTATTATTCCCGCAGAAACAATCAGAGGGACAGTTATAAATTGTTTCGCGCCAAGGAGCACTAGCATCACAATAATTATTTCCACACTTACAATCAGCGTAGCAATTATCTATGTCCTCCGGAAAACGTCCCGCCGAGTCACAATAACCGTCGCCGCAGTTATCACAATCGGCCGGGCTCTTGGCAATCGTTTCAGCGCTATCACATATACCGTCACCATGATAACAATCCCCATTTGAATTCTCATAAGTTTCATCTAAGCCTTGAGCGGCGAGGGGACGCTCAGGGTTATAGATAGAATCACAAAAACCGTTACCCTTAGCACAGTCTATATAACAAGAGGCATCGGATTCGTCCGGGTCGCAAGTCCCATTGCCGCAGAAACAATCAGACGAATAGAAAGGAGAGGAGGGATTGGAGTTCTCTACTCCGCTGCAACGGCCATCGCCATAGAAAGTATTTTGCCGGCTATGGATAATATTCGTAGCGTTATAATTTGGATTAGTCACTCCATGAGAAGGGTTTTTGCTGAACTGGTCGGGACAGTCATTAGAATTGACGGCATTTTCCGCTTCTTGGCAGCTACTGTCATTGGCAACTAGCACTGGGTAGCAGAATCTTTTGTCGCCAGCTATAACCCCGTCGCTGCTAGAGGCGATTGCTCCTGGCATAGAATATGTGCCGGCTGGGCAGGCCGTACATCGTCCGGCCCCGCCAGTGCTATAGGTGCCAGGCGGGCAAATTCTCTCATACCAAGAACCCGCTGGACAGAAATAGCCAGCGGCACAAGGGCGAATAGTGGTGCTGGTAGTTAAACCATTTGGTTCACAAAGAGTTCCGGCCGAACAACGATTGATAATATTAGAACACCCCCAACCATCAATTGTTCTATACTGTGGCACGCTGGTTGTCTTCACCGGAGCTAGTTTAGCTAGAGCTTGAGCAGCGTCTAGAAAACTTTTGCGACTTGGACTCGTATGATTGTAAACTAGATATGGCAGTGGGTTAACTGCTGTTGTACCATAATAGAACGTGCAACCTTCTTCAGTATAGGCGCCGCCTAAACACCAATTAGGACAGAGCTCGCCGGCGCCATTATAGCCGCAGACGCCGCAATTAGAGGCCGATGTAGGGCTACAATCATCAGGACAGTTCTCATAAGTTTCAGGGACTTTTAGATCGCAGATGTATTCAACGGTAAATCCCCGCGTCGGCCGATTAACATCGCAGACGCTCGTGAGAAGATTGTTTTGTAAAGGAATGAGCTCTTCGGTTTCGGCATTGCGAACCCATCTAACTCCCCCGCGGGTAATTTCTTGAGGGGTGGTAAAGTTGCAAAAAGGAGGGAGCGGAATATCGACTTGAACGAGACGAGTCGTGCAGGTAATTTTTGAGTTGCAGACGTTGTCCCCGCAGTATGGTAGCTTGGCTGGCGCCGCACAATCTTCCGGACAATTATCTTTGTTTTCATATTCTCCGCAGACCGCATCGCCGCACTCATCAACAAATACATACTTGGGGGCATTATTTCTAAATGAATCAAATTCCCCCGGAGTCTTATTGGGCACGAAATAGCTTTTGCCGGAACGGTTGATGACGGTGATAGCTGGGCCTGTTTGACCTTGAGGGGCGGCCTTTTTAGCTCCTTCTGGGGTAGTGGTGGCGGAGTCGACGCGGAAGAAGTCAACTCCAAATTCTGGCACTTGAGCTTTAACTAAATAAACCAGAACAGCGGAAAAGACTAAGACTATTAGTCCGACAGCTAACAATTTTTTGTTTAGTTTTTTCATATAGCTAATTTAGAGACAAGTTATTTTGTGCTCGTCTAAGATACTTCAATTATACTATCAAACCGATTTTTGAATAAGAAAAAAGACCCTTCCGAAAAAGAGCCTTTAATTATTTTTGAATCCGTCTTTAGTTTTTGATGAGACGGATGGATCTGCCTCTATGCATGAGATTTGCCCCTGCAGTCATTACATCTTGTTTTGATGCATTAATAATTGCATCATAATATGCTCCTACACCTTCCATTGAAGTTTTTGTAAGAAACACCGCACTTGCACTCCATGAAGCAAAAAAATCTCGCCTACCACCTCCTGGCAAAGCGTTGAAGCCGGAAGAGTTATCGCCTTGGCCGCCGTTATACCAATCATCAGTGGCTGACTTTAATTTACGAGCGGCCTCTGTTCCTCCACCGTTGTTACTAACGAGAATATCAAAGTCCTGTTTTTCAGGAGTTCTATATCCTTCTATTAGACCGCGCTGGTCGAGGCCGACATAGTTGTTATATAAACAACCGTAAGTTCCGCCGAGTACGGGGTCGTTGTTGTAATAACACCAGGCCGGAGACTTCATCGCTACCCAGTCAGCATCCGGTTGGATGTTGGGAATGGGGTCGCCGTTGAGGAAATGTTTGGTGCGGAGATTTTCGGCTAACCAGATTTGGTCGCCGATTTTAACCGTCCAATACTTATTTCCATCATAGTCTGCAACTTGTTCATAATACAATCTGAAAGTCTTGGTTTCACCAGTGGTGATACCGGCTTCATTCTGTACTTTGGCGGCATATGAATAGACTTCCCCGGGAGTCAGCCCAGTCGCATGAGCGAATATGGCAGTAGCCGACTTGGCGCCGGTTTTCTGAACCTCTACTCGTTTAGTGCTTTCCCCTTCGCGCCAGACTTCGAACCAGACTTCCGTCTGACTGTTCTGGTCGTCAACACTGGCATGGAGGACAGCTTCAGTATTGCTTAATACTTCAGCGTCTCCAGTTTGAGCTAGAGCCAGAGCCGAGGTATAGACCTCAACTACTTCGCCGTAGCCGACGCCGACAGCGTTTTCAGCATAGGCGCGAACGTAATACGTTACGTTCTTGTCTAAGCCGTCCAGGTTAGCGGAGAACACGGCTGACAAATGATCCGCCGATCTCTTCGTATCAGAGACGGTCGGATTGGGGTGTTGGCTTATACAGAAGCCTCTGCTCCAAATATCTTCGCCACCGTCAGAAATAATCTTTCCAGTAGCTTCAATGGTGGTCCCTCCGTCGCGGCTGAGCGCCTGGACGGTTTCAACGGTAGGAGTATCAGAGCAACCTACCATAAAAAAAAGAGAAAAAACGACGGTCAGGAAAGCAATCGCTTTCCACATACCCAAACGAATGATTGCTTTCATGACTTTATTTGATTTGTGGATAAAATAGAGCTTAATTACTAATTAGAGTAATTTTTAATCTACTTTACCCGGGTTAATTTTAATTTTTAAAGATCTTTTATCTTTTTGGCTCTAAATAGCGGGATTTTATTTAGCTATTTTTCACCTTGAAAAGATAGCTATATTATAGCAAAAAATTAGCTTTTTGTCAATGGTTTAATAATAATTCTTTATTTATTGGAATTTTTATATAATTTGAAGAAATAATGAATATAAACCAATGATTAATTGATTTTGTTTTAATCATTTCTATGGCAGGCTTTGCAAAACATAAATAGGCTACCGGTAGATACAGTTTACAAAAACGAGCCCATAATAGGGCTCGTTTGAATGTTAACAGTTAATTTCTAATTCATCTTCTTCCTAATAAATGCCGGGACACTTAAATCATCATCTTCTTCAAGCGGCTTTTCTATTTTCCGCTCTAAAGACGGCTTAACGGGAATGTTTTTAAAGACATTAAACTTCGATTTATTCTTATCAACCGCACTTGTGGCCGGCTCTTCTTTCTCGTGTTCTTTCTCGGTGATAAAGGCATTGGGGGTATAGGACTTGAGGGCTTCAGTTTTTTGACTCTTGCCGCGCCCGTCGAATCCGGTCGCTACGACGGTAATCTTAATTTGATCCTTCATCTTTTCATCGATAACGGCGCCGAAGATAATCTTAGCATCGTCATCGGCCGCTGAGGTAATAACTTTAGCGGCATCGGAAACTTCAGTCATGCTCAAGTCCGGTCCGCCGGTAATTGTGAAAACAATACCGCGCGCCCCATCGATAGACATATCCAAGAGATTGGAATTAATGGCTTCTTTGGCGGCATCAACGGCTTTATTTTCCCCAGTCGCAACACCAATCCCCATCAAAGCTGAACCGGCGTTAGCCATAACCGCTTTAACATCAGCAAAGTCAGCATTGATAATACCGGGAACAGTGATGATTTCGGAAATACCTTGAACCCCTTGTCTTAAAACATCGTCAGCAATCTTAAAAGCATCTAGCAAAGAAGTTTTTTTGTCTATCACTTGCAGTAACTTGTCATTAGAAATGGTAATAATAGTATCGACCTTATCCGCTAGCTCGGAATAGGCCCGATCAGCAATATTCTTCCGCTGTCCGCCTTCAAACATAAAAGGCTTAGTAACTACAGCGACCGTCAGCGCTCCCATTTCTTTAGCAATAGAAGCGACTACCGGCGAAGCGCCTGAACCGGTTCCGCCCCCCAGTCCGCAAGTAACAAAAACCATATCGCAGCCCTTCAAAACTTCCTTAATTTCGTTTTGCGATTCTTCAGCGGCGCCTTTGCCTAAATCCGGGTTCATGCCCGCCCCCAATCCTTTGGTAACGGTCTTGCCGATATGAATCTTCTCGTTAGCTTTGCTATAATGCAAAGCTTGAACATCCGTATTAATAGCGACAAAGCCGACTCCTCTGATTCCATTAGAGACCATGCGGTTAACAGCGCTTCCGCCTCCCCCGCCGACGCCAACAACTTTTATCTTGGCAAAGGTTTCAATTTCTGGTTTTACTTCAGCCATAAAATTATCTCAAATTAAATTATTTATTACTTGGGCATTATCTTACTAAATAATCCTTTTGTTTTTTCCAATAGTCCGCCGAGTTTTTTAGAAAATTTGCCGGACGATTCTTCCCCGTCGGTATGGCTGCCCCAAATTACTAATCCTAAAGCTGTGAGAAATTCCGGATTTCTGACTTTATCAATCACAACATTAATATTCTTGGCTTGGCCAACCGCTGCCGGCAGCCGTAGTTTTTTCTTAGCCGCCTCGACTAAACCATTTAAATTAGCGCCGCCCCCGACAAAGATAACGCCGGCGGGAAGCATTCCGGAGCGATCGATCAATTTAAATTCATTATCAACTTTTTCAAAAATTTCTTCCACGCGAGCATTAATAATCTCGGAAATATATTTACGAGAAACGGTACTAATATCGTCATTAATTTCTTCTTCTTTGACGAGCTGGCTCACATCAATTTCTTCTTTGTCACTAAATTCTCCCGGCAAAGCGCTGCCATGATCTTTTTTAATTCTTTCCGCTAAATTAATCGGACAGCGTAAACCGATAGCAATATCGGAAGTAATATGTTCAGCACCGATAGGAAGAATAGCGGTGTGGATTAAATTCCTTTCTTCGTAAACAGCCAGTGAAGTTGTTGATGAGCCAAAATTAACTAAAGCGACGCCCAGTTCTTTTTGTTTAGTGCTTAAAACTGCTTCGGAAGCCGCCAATGGACCTAAAACTAAATCTTCAATTTCTAAGCCGGTTCTATAGATGGCTTTAGTGAGATTCTTAATTTGCGTGCTTAACCCTTGAATTATTAAAGTATCAACCTCTAAGCGAATACCATTCATACCGATCGGGTCTTTTACATCCCCCTGATTATCAACCGCAAATTTAATCGGAATAACATGTAAAATTTCATAGTTGACCGGAACGGCCAAAGCGCGAGCCGCCTCAATTGCCCGGCTGACATCATTATCGTTAATTTCCCCATCGCTGCGCCCCACGGCAACAACACCTTTAGAGCGCTCACATTTGATATGCGGATCATTAATGCCTACCCAAACTCGGCTGATAGGAATACCGACTAATCGCTCCGCTTTTTCCAGACAAGCCGAAATAGAAGAAGTAGTTTCTTCGATGCTATTGACGATGCCGCGGCTCACCCCGGCCGTCGGAACAGAAACGGCGCCAATAATCTGCAGTTCTTCCCCGCTAGGCCCGGCGATTTTTTGGCCGATTACTAGCCGAATAGAGGTTGACCCGATGTCTAAGCCGGCGATAATATCATCTTTCATAATCGTGAGGCATTAAATAAAAATAAGACAATTTTAAGATTAATAATTGCTGTTAATATTATACAAAATTTATTAAAATTCTACAATCATTCCGTCTTAGGAAAATAGGCGGAAATAGGCAGTTAATAGATAGCTTCCCCAAATTAAAGTAATAATAGCGCCAAAAGCTAAAAATGGCCCTAAGGCAATCTTGGTTTTACGCCCTTTCCCTGTTATCAACATCAAACCCACCCCCACAATAGACCCGCTTAAATAGGCTAAAAATAGCGCGAGAAAAATTTCCGGAAAACTCGGGAAAGCGATTCCCAAAAGAAGTCCCAGCCAAATATCCCCTTCTCCCAGGCCGCGTTTCTTGGTAATTAAATATTGCAATAGAAAAAAGCCGGCAGTGAGAACGCCTGAGACAATTAAACTGATAACTGACCGTCCTAAAAAAACATTTAATACGAAAATAATCGCCGTCATCGGCCAAACAAAATTCATCGGCACTAATTGCCAGCGGCTGTCGTAAACAAAAACGACTACGAAGATAATCATTAGTAGCCAAGCCCGCGCTAAATCTAACAAAAATTGACCGCTGTCAGACACTGCTAAAAAACTTAAATAGAATAGCAAAGCGGTAGCAATCTCTACCGCCGGGTATTGCCAAGAAATTTTTTTCTGGCACTGGCGGCAACGGCCGTGCAAAAAAATAAAACTGAGAACTGGAATATTATCATACCAGGCGATAGTCTTCCGGCAATGTGGACAATACGACCAGCCAGATAGCGATTCGTCTTTATACAAACGCCAGATTAAGCAGTTTAAGAAGCTGCCGATAATTAATCCGAGGATGATGATATAAAAATTTAAGAGAGGTGTTAAAAACATAAATTAACTATAGTTCATTCTTTAATTGTAGCAGAATATCCGCTTCCGGCGCTAATTCTAAAGCTTGATTCAAATAATCTTTTGCCTCTTTAATCCGCCCTTGTTCTTTTAATAAGATAGCAGCCTTAGTCGGCCAATGATAATCCGTTGGATTAAGTTTGGCGCCGCGCAAGATATAATCAAACGCCCGATTTAAATCGCCGCGTAAATAATAAGTAGTAGCTATTTTATCAAGCATAATAATATTATTAACGCCACTATAATAGGCGGCTTGATAATCATTTTCGGCGGCTTGGTAATCGCCCACTAACGAATACAAATCGCCGCGCTCTTCAAAAATCAGGCGATGATATGATCTCAGAACGCCGCGATGGTCATCATTAAAACGAGCATCATTTTCATCTGGCAATACCTCCAAGGCTAATTGATAATATACTAAAGCATCTTGCACTCGTCCTAAACGAACAAAAACTCTGCCTAGCTCTATATAGCTCTTCGGCCAATAAGGCGACCGGTCGGCAGTTGTTTTAAAACTCTCCTCAGCAGTTTTAAAGTCTCCTAAAGCAGCTGCGATTTTCCCGCCCACAAAAATCTGTTCGAAGCTTTTTACTCCTATACGCTCTTGAGCATCCCGTAACCAGCGAGCACCATCGATTCGTAAATTATCATCATTTATCTTTTGATAATTCTCACTGAAAAATTCTGCCCAAACTAAATAATAATAATTACTGCTAACCGGATTAATCTTCTCTGCTTTTATTTTTTGTAAAAAATAATCAACTGACCGGTAATCTTCTTTAAGTAAATAGTAATTTAATTTCTGAAAATAATTATCGGCGCGATAATGGCGAATTTCATACGAAGCTAGATCTGTTATAACTACTAAGAAAAATAAACCCAGTAAAGCCCGCCAAATTATCTGGCGAGTTCGACAACTTTTTTCGGAAATATTTATACCTACAAAAATATCATCTTCTTTGGCCGTGATATTGATCACTAAAAGGAGCACCAGAAAAGCAAAAAAATACAACTCGCCGGAGACAAAAGAAAAACTAAAGAAAAGTGATAAAGCATATCCCGAGATGCCCGCTATCAGCGCTAAAGAAGGTCCGCTCGGCTGACGGCGTATATTTTCGTGCGCTAAACGGAAACCATAATAATATAGCAAAAGTAAAAGTCCTAAAGAAAAAATCCCGCCGAAAAGCAGCCAGTCTAAAAATAAATTATGGGCCCTATCGTTTTTAACGGCAATATTAGAATGAATTCCCCAATCGGTTTCATAGCGCTCGATAAAGACCGGCTCAATGTTATCAAGGCCATATCCTAAAAGCGGTTTTTCTAAACTGCCCTGTACTGCCGCTTGATAAAAATCCCAGCGGGCCGCTAAGCTGCCACTGCGTATGTCAAGCAGGCCCTGAAATCGCCCCGGCATTAAGAAATTAACTATCAAGACGGAAGCGATTATTAAACTAGCGGCACTAGCGCCTAAAAGCCAACGGTAGCGAACCATTATCTTCCTAAAACAAGCCAGCCCTAAAAAAAATAAAATCAGCAACCAAAAAGCAAGAAGGCCGCCGCGACTACCTGTTGAAAACAAAGCGATTGTCTGAGTAGCCGCTCCTAATCCATACAAGAACTTTCCTAAAAAATGTTTTTCCCGGTAAGCCAAATAAACGCTCAGAGGAATGATAAACAGCAACCAAGACGCTAGAAAATTAACCTGCCCTAAAGAAGAGAAAGCGCGGCCGGTAAGTACCGGGGCCTCTGCCCAAGTTAAGAAATCTATTCCCAAAATTTGCAGTATCGCATAAACAGCGACTATAGTTCCAGAGATTACTGCCGATACTAAAAAACGCTTGATCTTGCGCTTTAGAACAGTGGCTAACTTTTCCCCTTCATTTTTAAAAGCCGTTAATAAATTAAAAGATAAAAGACTAAAAAAACTAAAATAATAAAGATAGCTTAAATAACCGGCCTGGCGGTGATAAGAGCCGAAAAAAGATTGGCGCCAGTCTCCGGAAAAACAAATACTTATTCCCAGTCCAATAATAAAAATTAAAGGAATAAGATAATAGCGTTTTTTTATAAAGAGCGTTTTAACGGCTAATAAAAATAGGCGGCCAGAATTAGGGGAAAAAATAATTTTAATGAGCGTGAGGCTAGAAAATAATAAAGTCAGCAGATGGAATAAAATAGTTTTTCCTAGCTCAAAAACATTAAACGTCGGAAAAACAACAGAAAAATAAAGAGGAACAAGAATAATAACCGCTAAATAAACGGCTTCTATTAATATGTCTAAAATTTTGCTTTTTTTGTAACTGATTTTAGCCTGCATAACCTTAATTATACCAAAATAAAAACCGCCTGGAAACAAGCGGTTTTTTATATTTAAACTAGAAAAATGATTAGCGTTTCTTGTGAGACAGATTATTCCAAACTACCAAAACCGGTGAAGCGATGAAAATAGAGCTATAGGTTCCAACACCGATACCAATAGCTAGTGCTAAAGCAAAATCCTTAATTGTGCTACCGCCAAAAAATAAAATAGCCAGTAAAGCTAAGACTGATGTGAATGAAGTGGCCAGTGAACGGGTCAAGGTTTGGTTAACGCTCCGATTGACTGTGTTTTCAAAATCCTCGTTGCTCTTAGGCAAATTTTCTCTAACGCGATCGAAGACAACGATAGTGTCGCTAACACTATAACCGAGAACGGTTAAAATAGCTGCGATAAACGGAGTATTGATTTCTACCCCATAGAAATGCCCTAAAACAGAAAAAACGCCGAGAATTACTATAATATCATGAGCCAAAGCAATAATCGCCGCTACCCCATATTTCCAAGAAGCAACTGGCTTAGAAACACTCTTAAAGGACCAAGAGATGTACAAAATAACCATGATTAAGACTATAAAAGCGGCGTTAAAAGACTTACTTTTTAATTCTTGTCCGATGGATGATCCAACGGCATCAAATTGTAATTGTGAAACACTCGCCCCTTCTTGGTTTTCAACCATTTTTTCTAAAGAAGACAGAACAGACAAACGAACATTTTCCGTGTCTTCTTTAAAGCGCAAAATAACTGAACTCTCAGTTGGCTGAACTATTAAACCGGAAAGGTTGGTATCTTTTAGACTGTCCTGAATTTCAGTAACGCTTGGCTGATAATTCTTAAACTCCACTTCCATTAAGCTCCCGCCGGTAAAATCAATACCAAAGTTAAGGCCCCAAGAAAACAAGGCGGCACAGGAGGCAACTACTAGAGCAAGCGATAAAGATAGAAAGAACTTTCTTTTTTGGATTATCTTGTAATTCATATGATTATTGATGATTAATTTTGGCTAGGACTATCGGCTTTAGGCTTTTTAGCGCCAATCAGCCAAGTCTTATTATTTAGCCAATCTCCTAAAACCAAAATAGCTAAGGTTCTGGTGATAACAATGGAACTAAACAGAGAAACAGCAATACCAATAAATAAAGTTGTTCCAAATCCCTTTACCGCCGATGTTCCGAAAAACATCAAGATTAAACAAGTAATAATGGTGGAAAAATTACCATCACGAATTGAAGGCCAGGCACGCTTGAAGCCATCATCGACTGCCTGGGTAACCGTCTTTCCGCGCCTAATTTCTTCCTTCATACGGGTAAAGATAAGAATGTTAGCATCGACAGCAATGCCGATAGATAAAATTATCCCGGCTATTCCCGATAAAGACAGTGTAACTGCTTGTTGAGCGTAGAAGAATAACAGCAAACCAATAACTGAAAATATCACCGCCAGTCCGCCGTTAAAAATCTTCAGTTCATTAAAAGTATAGAAAATAAGCCCTATCATCACTGCTACCAGCAAGAAGGCTAGCACCATAGGGATAGACTTAAAGAAAGTTAAAACCGTTAATCCATAAATCGTCAAAGAAATAACCGACAACAATCCCGGCAAGCGATAAAAAATGATCATGAATAATGAAACCAGTAACAGCCCGATTAACCCGGCCATTAAGCTATTCGTAATTGATTTTGAACCGAGGCTGGCTTCGACTGTCTTCTGGGAAATTAAATTAACTGGGACCGGCAGAGCCCCAGAATTTAAACGGGTAACCAACATCTTTGCCTCTTCAACGGAAAAGTTTCCAGAAATACTAGCCGCTCCACCCGTTATTTTACTATTAACCGTCGGAACGCTGATTGGATAGCCGTCTAGAAAAATTGCGACCGGTTTACCAACATTGCGCGCCGTTATATCTTCAAATAATTTCGAGCCTTCATCATTGAACTCTAGAGACACCTCCGGCGATCCGTCGTTTTGATTGAACTGTAGAGTGGCTCTTTTTAAATGTTTGCCGGTTAACTCAGTATTAGTCCAATCTACAGTTTCCTCGCTGGCAATAACGTTAGCCCCGTCAAGAGCCTCACCGGCTAAATCAACGGCCGTGACTTCGGCCGATGTTTCTAAGCCTAAGGTTTCGCCTAAAGTATCCGCCGACTGGCCGCCTAATTGTTCTTTAAATTCTAAAATAGGCGTCTCGCCGATTAATTTTATTGCCTCTTCAACGTCTTTAATACCGGCCAGCTCCGCAATAACTCGATATTCACCATTGATGCCATGATTAACCTGGACGACCGGCTCACTAACACCAAACAGATTAACCCGGCGCTCAATTACATCTCTAGTCGCCTCTAAAGCACCCGCCCTATCCGCCTCGGCAATATTCGTTACATCTGCTTCGTAAACTAAATGGCTGCCACCTTGCAAATCAAGGCCGAGGTTAAAAGGCCTGTCTTGAGTTAAAGGCAAGGAAATAATATGGTTAGTCTTAGCAGCCAGTCCTTCGGCAAAACGATTATAGTAGTTTCCGGCGACTAGCAAGAAAATTACGGCCGCAAAAGCCACAATCACTCCTAAAACCCAACCAGTCTTAGCGCGCAGAGATAATTTGGAAAATTTTTGAGCAAACGACATAATATTAATAAAAAATTTTATAAATCTTCATAAATCGGGCTTTTTTCATAAAATAACCCTTAGACCCTTGAATCTTAGAATATTTAAAAAGAAAAATCAAGCTTTTTTTCGCTAAAACTTTACAAAAATCTTAATTTGTTCTATAATTGGCTATAATAATTAATTAAATTGCTTAATATGCCATTAATCCCGACCGTTATTGAAAAAGAAGGCCAAATTGAAAGAGCTTATGATATTTATTCCCGTCTGTTAAAGGATAGGATTATTTTTTTAGGCGAGACCATTAACGACCATACCGCCAACATTGTTATAGCTCAATTACTATTTTTAGACGCTGAAAATAGCGGCCAAGACATTAAGTTTTATATTAATTCTCCCGGAGGATCGGTCTCGGCCGGTCTGGCCATTTACGACACCATGCAATATATTAAATCCCCAGTGTCTACTATCTGTATTGGCATGGCCGCTTCAATGGCCTCCGTTCTTTTAGCGGCCGGTGAGCCGGGCAAACGATTTGCCTTGCCCAATAGTGAAGTAATGATACATCAAGTTATGGGCGGGACCGAAGGACAAGCTTCGGATGTCAAAATACACGCCGAACATATTCTTAAAACAAAAGATAAGATGAATAAGATACTCGCCGCCCATACCGGACAAAAAATCGCTACTGTTGAAAAAGACAGCGATCGCGATTACTATATGAGCGCTGAGGAAGCAAAGAATTACGGAATAATTGATAAGATTATTAGAAAATAAAGTTAATAAAAATAAAAGAGACGGCGAAGCCGTCTTTTTTAATACTAACGTTTATTAACGAAATGCTATGAATTAATTAAGCGGTAAAACTAAAGACTCAACCATTAGATCAAAAATATTAGGGTAAGTTATTCTCTCAGCTACGGCCGGAATATAAGAAATAATATAAATATTTTTCCGATTATTATCGGTAATATAGACATTAAGCGAGTTGGGGTTTTCTATCCCCTCCCAGCTATCTTTGATTTTTATTTTATCATACAGCAGCTCTCGCTCTGGAAAAGTTCTAAGATACCAATCAGAAATTTTTTCACCAGCGGAATTTTCTTGAACATAAATCTGGATAAGCGAATCATCGGGCGTATAAAAAACTAATAACTGATTATCATCTATCAAGCTAAACTCCCAATCTTTAGGGTAAAGAAGAGAATAATCAAAGAAGCTATCTGTATAATTTTTTAAATTATCATTATCAAATAAGCGCCCCGCTCCAGACGGATTATAGCCATTGCGCACCTCTAGTAAATCCGGATAAGTATTGTCGTTGGTATCGGTCTTATTCGGATCAGTTCCTAAAACCTCTTCTTCATTATCATTTAAACCATCATTATCCGTATCAATCAGCGGCGGCAAATCAATCCCGGTGAATATACTGCCTTCCTCGGCCATTATTTCCTCAGCCATGACTTCCTCAGTCTCGCTTTCTGCGGCTTCTTCTATAGTTAAAGTAGTCGGATCAATCTCGACTACCGCGCTACTAGCGGGAACATTTGCCTCTTCAAGCACAGAAGTCTTTTCTGAAACAGAGGCGGGCACAGATGACTGAGCATTATCTACTTGAGAAGTTTGTTGAGGGACAGTAGCTGGTTTAATTATAAAAATATAACTGGCGTATACTAAACCAGATATTAATAGTATTCCGCCAATAATGATTAACAAGCCGATTTGTTTATGTTTATTATTCGGCCCGGATAAATTGAGCGAAGAGCCAGAGGTCGGATGACTTGTTTTGGCGGTCGGCGATATTTGGACTGTCGTGCCGGCTAATCTATTTAAGCTAGGCATGTTGCGAACTAAAAGATCATGATTAATCTTCTCTTTTAAGATTTGATCATCGCTTGCCGGCACCGCTTGTTTAACATTTTTCCGACTAAACATATTTTATGGAGCAAAACTGTAAAAAACTAGAGAGACTAAAGCAAAGAAGGCTAAAATAGCTAACCCTAAAACCAGCCACTTTTTCCAATGACTGGTTACTGTTTGCGGCATGATATGGAGATTCAAAGACAGCCGCGGGCTTTTAGCTGGTTTAGCGGCTGGACTTTTCGATTTATTTTGTAAATCGAGATTATTAATCATAAAAATAACCTAAACTTAATGCTCCGGTAGACTGATAATTTTCTACTAACGATTATTGCCGGGCAGTTTAGCTCCGACGGCATTAGGATCATAGCCAGCCCGCACTTCTTCCCCGTCAGGATACCCATCGCCATCCGTATCAGCATTTAAAGGATTCGTTAAATAAATGCGGACTTCTTCATAATCGCTCAAACCATCGTTATCAGTATCAATTAGGTTTGGATTAGTTTCCAATAAAACCTCTTCGTCATCGCTTAACCCATCACCATCAGAATCAACAAAATTTTGAAAATCATTTTCAATAGAGCTTTCATTATCTAAGGGGGTGCTAGGCGGAATATCAGATGCTAAAGTATTTTCCTCAGAAATGATTTCTTCGGGAGCAACTTCGTTATTAATAGTATTAGCGATTTCCTCAGGAATAACTTCAACAAAATTATTAACCGGAGTATTAATTGGCGTCTCTTGGACAATAGGCGCAGTAATCGGTTCTTCCGTTTCACCCCCGGAGAATAAGGTTAAATAAGCAAAATAAGCGGCCGCTCCTAAAATAAGTATTACCAAAACAATAACAATAACCTTTAAATATCCTTTATTCGCCGGCCGAGGAGCTTCTTGGTCCGCGCTTAACATTTGCCTAGTCATTTCATCGCCAGCCGAGACAGCCATAGATGCGTTATTATCAAGATGCGGGCTGGGCGCCGCTCCGCCGGCAGAAGCCAAACCGACTTGACGGGTTTCGATTTCCGATTGAGAAACGCCCGTATTAGCTTTATCGGTTTCTGCAAAAATGTCATCGACTGCGCCATTGGGGCGGGAATTTTGATTGTTGAGGTCATTAAACATATCTTTTTTATTATTAACTATCCTAATTATAACTGATAAAAGTTTCTTTGGCTAGAAAAAGTAATACCTATTCTCTATTTATAGCCCGAGGACTAATGGGGCCTATATCTTGAGGGTTAACTGCTTCATCTTCTGAGTCAAGCACTCTATACACAGCTACTTCGTTATTTGCATTGCGCAGAAGAACCTGAATAATTTCATTGTCTGGTATTCCTAGTTCTTGTTTCTCGCTAACACTTAAAAATTCTGGCTCAAAAACTTCTTCTTGAAGACCTAGTCTGCCAACTAGCGAGTATTTACTATTTAGCAAAATTAGAGCAATAACAACTGCTAAAATTAAGACAGAAAAAATGATAAGGATTTTTTTATTTCGCATATTTTAAAGCTAACTTAATAATTTATCTGCGACCGCAGTTACCGTAGCAAAACCCGTTACAACTATCGCTCGCACCACACTGCTTTCCTGAGCAATTAGGAGTACAACAAAAATCCTTAGTAAAAGTATAACGACATACAACCGTATTCTTTGCTTTATTATTTACCGTTGCTGCCCACAGTTGCTGATAAGATGTCTTATTACTATTGCAGTTCTTACAACTATTTTTAGCTTCAACGGCTTCTGGCCAAGTACTATCATCAAAATTAACCATAAACCAATCAACTCTGCCTATCTTTGAATTATCGATGCATTTCCACCCCGTAATAGTATCTGTATTCACAAAATCTGCTAGTTTAGTTCTCCTCATGTCTTGAATCGCCGCCGCCAATCCCCATTGGACTCCCGTATCTACAACCTGAACGGCTAAAACATTCTTTCCGTTACTAATATTTACTAGGTACTCATGTGCGGCTATATTTTCCGCGGATCCAATTTTTACACCGTTAAAATAAGCTGTATGTTTATCATCTGCGGAAATTATCACTTTTCCTGCACTACTTTCCTTGCATTGACATTGACCGTTTGTACATTCACTCAAATATCCGCAAGTCCCACAGCTCCCCCCGCAGCCATTGTCCCCGCAGACTTTACCGGCACAATTAGGAACACAAGTTTTAAAGGTGGCGGCCACACTTATATTACTGGACACATTACAATCTGTTCGAGGATTACTAGTTGAGTTGTCTGTCCAATTATTAAATGTATAGCCTGAAGCAGGGACGGCTAAAACTGATTTTCCGCAACTACCATGGGTAACTAATTGCTGTGTTTCTCCTGTAACCGAGCCACTACCTGTAGTATTGTACTTTAAAGTATATGTATTAAGCACACATGTTCCGCCTTGGCAAGAACTTCCCTCTTGCTCACAAACTCCCTGAGAAGAACAAGTGACTCCGCAATTATTTTTCTCCCCACAAAGAACTTCGCTACAACTTGAGCAATTTTCACATGTTCCAGAGGTCGTGCATCTTTGATTAGCTCCGCAAGTTTCAACCTGACAAACTCCTCCGCAACCATCATCGTCTCCACATTTCTTCCCATCACACTGAGAGAGACAAGGCCCACAGGTGCCATCGCTTCTCACCTTCCAATTACCATTAGAGAAACAAGTATCATTATAATACCAGGTTTTTGTTGCTGTTTTTGCTGAACATAGCCAAGCATTTCTAGTCGTCCAAGTATACCAAAATCCGAAAGTAGAAGAAAATGCGTTTTGCTTCCAACAAGAATCGTTACTTGATGTAAGTGTAATTAAACTCTTGTTCGGGCATTGCGTTGGGCAAGAAGGGTTCGGATTGTCAGTACATCTTGGCTTATCAACTTTTTCCACTGAACAAGTATTAACGCTTGGAATATCGCCCTGTCTAACTACGGTTGAAATTTCAAAGCTAGTATTAATCCAACATTTTTTCTGACAAGTATTTAAAGGTTTGCCGGCCCCGCAAGAATTTATTAAAAATCCTAAGTCGCCTATTTTGCCTTTTTTTTGCAAATAGTTCCGGGCTTTCATACCATCGCTACCTTGGTTTATTGAACTTGAAAAAGGCAAATTACAGAACAATCCTTCTCCACAGCTATAGTCACAGTCTAGTTTTCCATTACAATTATTATCAAAATTAGGCCCGCAAACTGAACCTTCTGCTCCAGTCGAAACTCCAGCTGCTCCATTTTTGTCAGCACAACTTTGAATAGAACAAGCACATTGACTTGTCGCACAATAAAAATTAGTATTTTTATCATTAACAGCCACGCAGTCATCAGGTCGATAATATCCGCCACAAGGGGTAGCGCCACATTCTTTATTGGAAGGATCAGGAACACAATTTGTCCCACTAGTGTCATCCCCGTTAAAAGTATAACGACAATATGCATTAAGGAGGCGGCTGTGACTACTATCATAATCATTAGCCCAAACTGAGACACGCCCCTGATAATAACCTAAATTAGCTTGAGGCCAAGCCGTATCATTGTAATCTTTCTTATACCAAACATCTTTAAGGGAGGCGACTGGATTAATACATTTCACATTCTGTATATTACCCGGAGAAATAGGCTGACGCGAACAATGATTAAGCGAAACATTAATGCCATTAGTAAAATTCTTTATCTGGGCATCAACTGCCAAAACGTTCTTCCCGTGTTCGACCGGAACTTTAGTCGTATATGTATCAGCCGAAGCACGAGACAATTGATATTTTTTATCATTAAAGAAAATAGATGGCGCCCCTTCCGTCCCTCCCATTATGACAGGATCATCAAACAAAAAAACACTGACCGTCCCTTGAGTAGAGCAGCAAGCGCCCCCGTAGCATTCTTCCCCGATAACGCTGCATGAACCGCAAGATCCGCCGCAGCCGTCATCGCCGCAACTCTTATTAGTACAATTCGGCTGGCAAAGATGAAGACAATCTTGAGAGCAATTTTCATAGCTTTCCAGATTATTTCCCTGTTCATCTTTTACTTGGCAATAGCCATCACCGCAAAATCCGCCACCACTGATTGGAGACTTGTAGACGCAAAAACCATTGTTAGGGATAGGGTAAGGGGTATTAGCATCAAAGGTCGCACAAGCATACTGCCTGCTAATCGAACTAGAAGCAACCCTATTATTGCCGGTGGCAACTCCATCTACTCCGTCGCAATCCTCATAACCATCATTATATATACCCCCTCTTTTTTCATTATTTGGCATTTGTTTAATACCGTCGCCACAATAAGTATTAAATTTTAAAAATAAATCTTTTTCAGAATAAGCGCCGTATTCATTAACTGCCTTAATTTTAATGGTTCCGGTAGCTACATTATTATTAGCAAAAGCTCTATCGGCTTTTAAAATTACATTATTAGGATCAATCCCCTCCTCGATTTGTAAATTAGTAAAGTTTGTGCTGAGCGTATACTGCAAATCCTGGTTACCCGCCCCTACCTGCTTTTTAGGACCGAGCAAGCAAGAGTAAGCCCCGCCGATACGCGCTTCATTAAGACAAGAAAAACTTAAAAATGGCGGCTCATTATAAATTCTCAGCGCAACGTTTTTTGAGGCAACACTATTATATTTATTAGTAACAGTAATTTCGTAATTATAAGTTCTATCTCGGTCAAAGCTTAGCCCGGCTAGAGGCAGCTCATAAGTCACTTTATAACGATTAAGGCCGGCTTGATCAATTGATGTTTTGAAATTACTAGGAGCTGATGAGATTGATGGACTTTGATTATTAGTTGAGTCTGGCAAACTTTTTATTTTAAAAGCGGTTTTATAATCACTTAAATTATCATCGGAAAAATGGAAGCTATAAGTCAGGGGTTGATTGGCGCTTAAATTATAAAAGGCATTTTCCGCCTCGATAAATGGCTTAGCACTGGAAATAACTATATTTAAATCAGTGGCCGTCGTAGCCTGTCCATCGGATACAATGAGTCTGATTCGATAGTTACCAGGGCTAGGAGCCTTGGGAGCATAAATTTTTTTCTGATTAGAGTTATTAGTATTAAATAACTCTGGGTTAGTCCCCCAAGTTTTTTCTTTATCTTTCTCCCAGTTCCTGCCAATGTAATTTATATCCCAAGTCATTAAATTATCCTGATCATCGACAAATTCTACCCAGCCGACGAATTCCTTGCCGGTTTCTCCTTCGAGCTGAGCTGAGACAAAACGCGGCGAAGTATTAGGCAGGCCGTCAACGATACAGCTACCAGCGACTGCTGGCGGAGAGAACTGAAAATTAAGACCAGTTTTATTAACCGCCGTTTCTAAAGTTGAACAAAAGCTAAATGCTTTTCCCTCATTAAGGCGATACGCATAAGCAAAACTATTGGCCGGTAAAACTATTGAGGTTCCGGCGGTAGTGCCACTAGGGACATAGAACCGGCTAGAACTCGCGCTCCAACAAGTCGCCTTATCAAAACCCGGGCAATATCCCAGCCTATTAATTGGATCAACAAAATTAGCCGGCAAAGAAAGTTCCTTTAGAAAATTAGCGCTCCAGCTCGGCCAAAGAGAGAGGGTTTGTCCGGATAAATAGCTGCCGGCTGATAATTTAGGATAGCTACCAAAAGATGAATAATATCTATTTAAGGCTTCAGTAATCTCAACCGCTTGTCCGGCTCTTTTAACATCTCGAATAACCTTTGCCTTGACGCTATCACAAAAGAATCCTTTCGGGCAATCCGCATCAAAAAAACAGTTTCGGGCTTCTTTTAACTGGCAAGTATTAGCCTGGGCGGAAGAAGCGGGGGCACAGAATTCATTAGAACTACAGTCACCATCACTAGCACAAACAATAGTAGAGATTGAGCAAGTAGCCGAGGTAAAGCTATCTTCCGACAAATCGGCATTAAACTTCCAATTTTTAATTATCTGCCCGAGAATATCAATAGTTTTAGCAGAAGGATCCTGATTATAAGAAATCAAATATATATTAGTATAAATAAGGCGGTTATTCGGATTATCGGGGTCAATCTTTATGTTAGCAGCATTAACATAAACCGTCCGTCCGTCGCGAATCGCTTCATAGCCGTCAACCGTCAAGGACTGCGGCGAACCGCTAAATCCCTGATTTTTGTACCATCTAGCGATACTGTAATGTTCTGGGTTGGGGACTATTCTTACTCCGATGGCGTCGCTGCTATCTAAAGAAGTCTGCGTCGTCTGCTGAGCAGAAGAAACCTTAATCGATATCACTAAGGCAATAATTATTAATAAGACGACGCCAAAGAATATGTTTTTATTCTTCATATTTTTCTTAAATCATATATTATGCCCCTAACGGCAATTTACTTAGTATTAACATAGCATTTGGTGGTATCAGTAGTCCACGTTCCTCTAGTGTATCCGCAGCGGTTATTGGTTATCGGGGTATTGCATCCCGGAACAGAACAGAAGAAAGCTCCTCCTGCAAGAGCGATGTTTCCTTTAAACCATTTGGCGTTGTCAGAAACCGTGTTAGAACAATCCGCTTCATCGGAATTACTTGCAGAAATATTCATTTTAATCAAACAGTCCCTATCAATAGTTGCTTCATCTCTGAGCGTCTTAAACCAGGCCGTATTATCCACAATAATAAAATTACGTTCTACCGACTTAGGGCTTTCGTTCTTAGCTTTATCTAAAGCCGAAACAGCAAAATAATAACTATTCGCTGTAAACTCACTTCTTAAAACAGATATTTCATTCACGCCGGAATTAGTAACAGCTGATCTGGCATGCTGCCCTGAATTAATTCCGTAATATAAGCGATAAAATACTTCATCTTCAACATTTTTATCCCAAGAGAATTTTACTGAATTATTATCTGCAGAAACTACAATATTTGTTGGTGCAGTCGGGGCAGTTTGATCGCTAGTCTTAATAGTTTTGTCATTAGAAAAATCGCTTTCGCTGCGTGTGGTCGTTAAAGCGCTGACTTTAAAAATATAAATTTCGCCGTCAACTAAACCGCTTATTTTTGTCGAACAAGCATAGCCTTGTCCTCCACTGGAAGTGCAAACCCCATTCGTTCCAGTTGCCTTTACTTCTTTAGAAAACATTGCGCCGCCACCAGATTTTAAATAATAAATCTTATAGGTACTAACTCCGTCGGAGCTTGATTGCCATTTTACTTCTACTTCTCCGCCTTTTTTAGTATCTATTAAATCCGTCAGCTCCACTCCCGACAAAACAGCATCGCGGAAAAAGTAAGACTCTTTAAGAATCTCCCAAACACAAACCCCAGCTCCGTTATCGCAGGAACTGCCCGAAGGACTACAAGATTCTTTATTAGAACTACAAACAAAACTGCCGCCCAAAGACACCGGAGAAGGATTAATCACCGGCAAGTCATCAAAAGTTCCTGGCTGCCCAGCATCGCGGCAATAATAGAATTTATAATTAAAATTATCGCAAGCTCCCGACCCTTCGCAATTACCACTCGAATCTTGCCATGGCTGCCAAGTCCCGTCTGGGTTAGCGGCTGGCCAAGGATTAGCGCAAGAGAAAATATAAACATTGCTCGATCGACCTATCTTATCGCCAATGAAGAAATTATTGCAGTTATCGCCGCATTGTACGCGATAAGCACTCATATCGATACTAGCACTCACCTTAGTCTCACCATCAGTAATCTTAGAGTTAGCCTCTACTAAACGGCTATGATTTTCCAACCCGACAGGGCGCGAAGAAAAGTTAGCAATGCTAGTATTAGTAATATTCCAAGACCAATCCCAATTATAGCCCGGCACCGGTCTTAATAACTGATGGTTTGCATCATAAGCACCGGCAATAAATAGCTTGTCGCCATCGCGAACAGTATCGAAGGAGTCGGCCGTCGGATTAACATCGTCTTCATTTAAATCATTACTTGTCTTTTGAAATAAATAGGAAGAGGGAGTCATTTTAACATATTCAATCTTACAAAGACCCTTGCTATTTTGGCTTCCTTGATCTGCTAGAGTTGTAAACGCAAAACTATAAGCATTTTGATAAGTACGACCATTAAATTTAACTGGGTTAATATTTCCTGACGTCGAAACAAACCCTCGCTCGTTCATGCCGATTTTACTCGCATTCAAGAAACCAGAATTACTAGTTAAGGTCTCATCGCCTTTTATTAAGACAAAATATTTAGCCGCCGGTGATAATACTTTTTTCGGAATGATCACTAAGCTAGTCTGATTATCTTCTTCGATAAAATTCATCTGA
The DNA here is from genome assembly GCA_964587195.1 of uncultured Gammaproteobacteria bacterium. Lineage (GTDB taxonomy): Bacteria > Patescibacteriota > Patescibacteriia > Patescibacteriales > UBA12465 > UBA12465. The sequence continues at coordinate 35,248 of CAZPKN010000004.1, forward strand.
CTATCAATCGCACAATATAACTTCTCGGAACTAGGCGGCGTCGCTAAAACCCGTTCTCCACTAAACAATCCGGCTAGCCAGCCGCTAAGGCGACTCCAAAAACGCTTAAAGGTTGAGTCTGCCAATTGTTCACCGCCAATCGCTCCCGCATCGCTAATAAAGGTTCCGGCTGGACAGGTCTGTCCATAATTTTTTTCTTCAAATAAGAAGAAATTACCATTAAAGCTAGCGACATTCATTTTTTGATTGAAAGTAACTTTTATCGCGCTGTTTCGACAAACATTAGTCGCATTGGCGACTGGAGAAGTTTCTATAACTTTCGGGCGTGCCTCACAGCAAGAATCCTGACCACAGCCAACCGTTGTCGGCGATCCGCAATCATTATCGTTTGTGCAACCACAACATAATCCCCGGTTCGCTCCGCTACAGGTTTGACTAGCATCAGCTTGACAAAATAAGTTTGGCGTTTCAGCCGTCTTACAAGAATCAACTGTTGTAAATGTAGAGTGGTCCGAAGAGTTGTTAACTACTATTCCTCCGGGCTGACAACAACAAGTCCCGCAACTCGGGTAATCGGAAGACTCCGCCTCAAGACCATTTTCCTGCAAACAAGCTGAACCGGGTGAGGTACAGAGACTGAAATTGCATTGATTTAAGGCATTACTGGCTCTGTCAGAACAAAGTTCTCCGGCTCCGCCGGTCGGATTAGCACAGGCCAAAGAGCAGGCACTCAATCCTTTATATTTTCCCGAAATTTGCGCCAGCGGATTACATTCATTGGGATTGCCCTCTGTTTGATTATAGCAATCATAATAAGCACAATACCCTTTATTTTCTCCTTCGGAAATCTGATTGCCAGAAATACAAGTATTACTCTTTGATCCTTCGGGTAAATTCTTATTATCTGCTTCAGCCTGGCCGTCATAACAACACTTTGACTCAGCTAAGCACTGCTCCTTATTATCATTAAATTTATTACAAAGATCGCTGCTTTCTTTAGGGCAAGCGTTTTCGCAGTCGATGAGCTTCTTGTATTTTCCTAATCTATTGGCCAATCCGGAACAAATTAAGGGGTCGACTATACTGCAATTAAAATAACTGCAGTAGCCATAGTCCGGGCTGTCTTTATCAGTGCTAATTACTTGGCTATCGCCTAATCCTCGGCAGATATCGTCACTAGTTGTCTCTGTCCCGCGCGAATCAAAACAACAAGTCGCATGAGCACCGCATTCTGCTTGAGTTTTTAAACTAGCGCAATCTGTACAAATTCCTTGCGGAGTATTATTGGTCACGGAACAGAATTTACCGCTAGTGCCCGTACAATTACAAGCCGCGTCTCTGTCGTCCTGACTATCTCCGGCCGCCGCACATCCAGAGCAGCTACCGTAAGTATTAGTATTAGTGATTATATCGGAACCGCAAGTCCCAGCACATTGTAATTGAACCAAACTGCCGTCCTTAGCCTTAAATGAACAACAATCTTGTTTATCAAAACCGATGCGACAACAACAATCACAGCCCGGCTCAATAGTCATGGTGCAATCATCCCTATCGCTAACCGTATTATCAACGCATTTAGCTTGTGGATCCTGGCATAACTTCGGGGAAACGCAAGAATTAAATTTATTAATCTTCTCACAGCTTAAATTACTATTAGGACAAGAGTTGCAGGTTATTCCGTTCTGCGTACAAACCCCAGTCGCTCCCATGGTCCAGCCGGCTGGACAGGAAGTCTTAACCTTTATTTCCCATTTCCCTTCCTGATTGCAAGTTTTTTTAACGCCGGCTAAATCTAAAGAATTAGCGCTAGTATCTAAAACGCAGCGATACGACATTCTCGTTCCAGAATAATACTGACGGCTATTTGCAGAATGCCAAGTGTCGCTAAATTCTTGTTTGTATTCTTCAACTCTAACAGTAGTTGGATAAAACTTCTTACAATAAGTTAACTTGTCAGCCCAATCACCTGATATTTCATCTATATCTGATTCCCAAATACCAAGAGATAAATTCCAATGCTGATTAATCTTCCCTCCCCAATACATAATACGAGGAACGTTCTGATCATTATTTTGATTGCTATTTTTAGCCGGCGCAATTAGCTCTCCGGGATCGCAATCGCTGACAATGTTTTTAGTTTTCAAAACACATTTATCTAGGCTCGCATTATACGTACAAGTAGCCGCTGTACAGCCAGGAACGTCATTACAATTTATATTACAAGTCCCCACTACTTTCGTATAACTAGTGCTAGGCGAAGAACAAGCGCCGGGACTATTAGGACACATCGCTCCTTGATAACAAGCGCCAAAGTTCTTGGCAAAACCTAAACAGCTAGCGATATCCGGGTCTATAGAAGTGCTATACTGCGTGCTAAAACGCCACTCAAAAACCGATGTCGGAATATTAATAAAACATTCATCAAGCTCCTGAACACAACGCCCTTTCTTATAGGTATTCTGTGGACAGCATATTTGATCGCCGCATTCGCTATCCGCTGAGCATTCAGCAACTAAGAAATTTAATTCATTGCTACTGCGACTATCTTTTACCAACACGACTGGACCCGTCATAGCTAAGACCGGCACTTCTGTGGTTACTTTGTCCGCCTTATCTTGTTTCTCTATAATACCTGTAACGTTCTGATTAGGATTAAACTTTGCGGCAATAGAACTTTTAGCGGCCCCGAAATTTTCCCCCCAAAAAGTTACCGGCGTACCAATCGGGCCCTTCACTGGATCCATTTTACATAAATTAGGCGCTAAAGATAAAAGAGAATTGACAGTAAAAACATTGGGATTCGCATTTTGTGAAGAAATTGCCCGATCGCTAAAAGCGATTTCTAAATAATAATTATCATTAGCCAGTCCTTCTGGAACCTTGATGATAATCTGCTTATCGCTCCAAACAGAGTTAGCGCAAATTGTCGGAAAAGAATATGATGCTTCTATTTTATTACTGCCATTTACAAAGTAAACTCTAGTCGCCCCTTGTGCTCCGCCAAATCCGCCTCCTTTAACAGTAATGTATTGACCGGGAGCGCCTTCAGACGGCGAAAAATTCATAATATATGGACCATCGGCTTCTTCTCGTTCTTTAACAAATCGTAAATAATTACTTTGTTGTTTTACTCCGGCCAAATTTCTTTCCACAAAACTACCGGACTGTCCGGCTTTGATATTAGGAACGGCCGCTGTGCCGGATAAGCCTTGAGCATCAACAAAGTTGGAATATAATCCACTAACATTATTTTCATAATTACCAAAATAAGCTTCCCCGGAATACAAGTTTATTCCCTGGTAATTAACTTCTTTATTTAAAGTTCCTTCGACTGGATCAATGCCGCATAAACCGGGCCTAGCAATAGTATTAGAAACAAAATCTGGCAGTTGAGGGCCATAATCATCCCCCGTTGAATCAGTTTTGTTTTCAAAATTGATAACTTTAATCGGACCTGATTGGGCGCCAGATGGAATAGCAATAATAATTTGATCATCGCGCCAAGCATCGATACAGGCCTGATTAACTTCTTGCGGCCATAAAGCCGCTAGTTCTCCTTGATAGCTATTTAATAAAACCTGGCTATTTTCTTCCGAGTATTCTCCAAAATTTTTACCAAAAATTGTAATAAAATTTCTATAAGCGCCATTCGGAGTTATCTTATCGCAAGTATCGCCCGCTGAACAGTCTGTATCTACTAAACAAGGGCGATTAATATTTGAAGTACAAAATCCACCGGCTGGGCTAATTGCTGTTATCACTGGTGAGCCGGAACAAAGACAAGTATCGGCATCGCAAGTCAAATACGCTCCGCATTTATTACTATCCGCTTCGCAAGTTTGATTAGACAGGTCTCCATCACAAGAGCCTCCTAAAGTAGCCTTCGGCTGGCAAGAGCAATTCGTATCGCAAAAATAACCGTCAGCACAAATTTGATCAGACGCCTGACAGCCCGATAGGAGCGCGCTAGCATCACAGCTAGTCGGCGGATTAATACAGTCGTCATTATTGGAGCCGATACAAAGCCCCCAGCGGCCATTAGTGCAAGTCGCTGCTCCGCCGCAGCCGCAAGATATGGTCTCTCCATCTAAGCAATAGCTACTGCCTCCGCCAATTCCGCCACCCCCGCCAATTGAACCGGATATTTTAGAAATAACAAAAGTAACGATTATCCAAGCTGACAAGATAATCACTAAACCGATTACCCCCATTTTCAAAATTTGCTTAGCGCGGGTTACCTTATCCTCCTCGCCATTTGAAGTCATCCACAGAAAACCGGCATAAAGGACTATTCCGACTGCTAATACGCCTAAAAAGCCTAAAGCGATATTAATAATATTGGCGATGATATTGCGCGGATCCGTTCCCGATTCTCCTAAAGCGCCTCCTAAACTATTTTCAACCGCCTCTAAACCAAAATCTTGAGCAAAAGCCAGACGGAATAAAAATATCCCCCCGGCCAAGAGCAATAGAAAAAATATTTTTTTAGCAGCAGCTTTTTTTATCATAAATTAAAACTTTTTTAATTAGCGGCAATTTCCTGATTCATCCAGACTATTAGTCGCCTGGCCGAAGCAGCAGGAAGGATTTTCCAAACTTACTCCGGAACAGCCATCTCCGTCTGATGGCTTGAAACAATTTTGATAAATATCTTTAACTCCAGAGCCGACCTGAACTTTATAGGTTAGCGATTCTGAAAAAGCGGAATGATTTATCCAGGTAACGGTTTTATCAGGCTCTCCGTCTTGATCCGTATCAAGATTATTATTAGTTATCCAATAACCTAAGGCTGTCGGACTAAGACTTTTTAAATTAATCAATTTATGCTCTATTTTATTTTTACCGGTATTTATCATTGTACTGCCTGATGTAAGAGTACTGTTCATCATTAAAGTGTTCCAAGATATTTTAATAGGGTCAGCTAAAACTGTTCCGGTAGCATTCTGCCCGGGAGTAATTAATTCTATTTTAGGCGGGGTTAAATTAATTTGATCATTAACATAGAAAGAAAAACGGTAGTTATCCCATTTGTCATCGTTTGACTGGTCCTCAAAAACAAAATTATCGCTATAGTAATCGAGCGGTCCATCAGAAAATAAATTGCGATTACCATCAAACGAATTAAAAGCTAAATCGCTTAAACCGCTCAGCTCTGAACTAGCGGCCGGATAGTTACGACTATCCTCGTTTTGGCAAGTCTTATAGCCCAGGCCTGTCTCGGCGCAAGACGTAAAAGGAGCGAGCGGCAAACAATCGTCATTACTGCTACAAGTTCTTAAATCGGCCGAACGCATTTCAATCGCCAAATGACTGCTAGCCGGCAAACAATATATTTTTTCGCCGCAACCATTTACTCCGCACTCTTTATCGGAAATAAATTCTAAAGTCTTAAAAGAATTACTAACGACAAACCGGCCGGCTAAATAATCGCCGCGGCAAGTCTTCGCCGAAACATCGCCAGAGCAGTTATATGATTTACATTCTGCATCTTGTTGGCAAGCTGCGCCGGCTGATTTAGCGGTCAATTCATAATTAACCACTCGAATATAATCTGAAACTTCAGACGCTAGTCCGGCGATTCGTAAAGGATTAACTGGCTCATTAAAGTTCAGTTGAATAACGGTATTCATCGGAACATCCTTTTGGTCGTTGTTTTGAGTAGTGATTCTACGCTCAACCCCACCAGCAAAAGGACGAATTTGCAAAGCCGCTTGATTACTAGAACTTAAACGAATGTTATTTCCGCTCGTTCCAGAAATTTTAGCCGTTAGAACCACTGAGTTATTAGACTTACTGGCCATTACTAATTCATCCCCGCTAAGCGCCTCCCTAATTAAAGTAGCTTGCTGGTCGGCTGTACAGCTGGTCGGTCGAAGAATATTATTAGCCCCGGCGGCCGAGGCAAAGGTATAAACATAATCGCCGATGGTTAAAGTATCAGCGACTTTTTCCGGCTTCAAAGTCACTATCCAAGAGTTGCCGAAATTGCGCTCAGAGGCTTTAAAAATAAAATATGGAGAAAAACGAGCATTACCTTGAGCATCAAATTCAGCCGAACCAAGTAGATTAGACTGATTGCCCGCATCAAATAATAAAGCCTTATCTTTAGAATCCGTCGCGATTTGAACAATAAAACTAGTAATTTCGCCTTGATAATTCAGCGGGGTCGCGCTGGCTGCCGGGCTGGACGTATCTGATTTTACGCTAACTATTTCCGATGGACTAAACACCTGCGGGCAAGCTAAAACATTAATAGCCGCTTCAGCAGGACGAGCCGGGCTCAGTTGATTTTGTAAATCTTTCTCGTTATCAGGCCGAGGAAAAAGACTGCCGTAAACGACTTGCGGCGGAGTCAGATCTAAACGGCTACTCACTTCAAAACTCCAAGTAAATAAATTACTAGAGCAACTCTTAAACATTGAATCGCCGTTAGTCTTTTTTAAATTATCAGTCAATTTTATAGAATACTTGATATTTTTTGACGGATCGCCTAGGTAGCCGATAGGAGTTAAGAATAAAGTTTTATTATCATCAAAAACCGTCAACATCACTTCTGTGGTATTGCTATTGATATCCGGGCAGGAATTTGCGCCGCAAGCATCGCCAGAATCCGTTTTATAAATACGAATAATTTTCGGATTAATACGATCACAACCGGCCTCACCGCAAGTACAGCTTTTACCCGCATTGTCGGCACATAAGCCTTGTAGTCCGATTTCCTCTTTAAAACTAATCACAATCGTCGTATTACGAGCCACGTCGGTTTGATTATGTTCCGGATAAACACTATCAACCGAACAGGCGCCAATCGCGCCAAATCCCGGGTCACTAAAAATACGTGGCGCATTATTACTAAAACCCGGATTCAGAGCTGAACCGAGACTCCCGGTAATTTTAGAAATCAGGTAGGTAGTTATCGCCCAAGAAGATAAAATAATTACTAAACCAATAACCGCATTCTTCAAAATCTGTTTGGCTCGACTAATCTTATCTTCATCTCCGCCCGAACTCATCCAAGTAAAACCGGCGTAAAGCGTTAAAAGTATGGCTATTATTCCTAAAAAGCTGAGGGCGATTTGAATAATCCGCGCAATTAAAAGGCGTGGATCCGTCCCGGCGCTACCTAAAGTATTCCCCAGATTATTTTCAATAATTTCCGCGCCGATATCTTGGGCTAACGAAAAATCGGCTATTAACCCAAAGGCGATTAAACCGAAAATGAAAATAATCAATTTATTTTTTTTAGTCATCTTTAAAGATTAAAAACTTTTAAATTATTTACTCTCTTGTTATAATTTATTTACCTTTATTATAACATAAAGAACAAAAAAGAAAAACATTTTTTCGCCAAGCTATGACTATAGAGAGAATAGTAAAAAAATTCAAAGACAACCACCCCGGAGAAGACGCGTCTATCTTAGAAAAAGCGTATCTTTTTGCCGAAGAAGCTCATAGAGGGCAAGGGCGAAAAAACGGCGAGCCCTATATTAATCACCCTCTTCATACCGCCTATATTCTGGCCGAGATAAAGGCTGATTTAGCGACTGTAACCGCTGGACTGCTTCATGATGTACCAGAGGACACCGAAAAAACCCTAGAAGAGATTAAAGAACAGTTCGGGCCCGATGTTTATAATCTAGTCAAAGGAGTTACTAAGCTAGGTAAAATTAAATACCGCGGCATTGAAAGATATAGAGAAAATCTAAAAAAAATGTTTCTGGCCATGACTAGCGACTTGCGGGTTATTTTTATTAAGTTTTGTGATCGCCTCCATAATCTACGCACTCTGGATAACCTGCCGCCTGACAAGCAAAAAAGAATCGCCCAAGAAACTCTAGAAATATACGCCCCCATTGCCGGCTTATTAGGAATTGGCCGCCTAAAATGGCAAATGGAAGATATTTGTTTTAAATATCTTTACCCCGAAAAATTCCATGAAATAGAATATAAATATGAAGTGGAAAAGAAGGTGGAGCGCAATCGGTTTTTTCAAAAAGTAAAAGATGTCTTAATTCCTAAACTCGAAGAAGCGGATATTAAATATGAAATAGAAGTCCGCTTCAAGCATTTATACAGTATCTATCGTAAAATGCAGGAAAAAGATAAGGAATTTCATGAGATTTATGATGTTTTTGGTTTGCGCTTGTTGGTTCCGACTGTCAATGATTGCTATAAAGCGCTCGGCATTATCCATACTCTTTGGCGACCGAAGCCAAACCGCTTTAAAGACTATATTGCTGTTCCGAAACCGAATGGCTACCGCTCTTTACATACGACTATTTTTGGCCCTGAAGGTAAACTGGCCGAATTTCAAATCCGTACTCAGGAAATGCATGAAGAATCTATTTACGGTTTATCCGCTCATTGGTACTACAAATCACGCAATGAAAATCTCAGCTATCAGCCGCCGGCCTGGGTTAAAGAAATAGTCGATATCCAAAAAGAAATCGGCAATACGACTGAACTAGTTAAAAATATCAAGATGGATATTTTCCGTGATCGAATTTTTGTCTTTTCGCCTAAAGGAGATGTTTTTGAGCTACCAGAACAAGCGACGCCGATTGATTTTGCTTACGCCGTCCATAGCAATATCGGCAATAAAGCATCAGGAGTCATTATTAATGATAAGCTCGGCCGCCTTGATCAAGAATTAAAAAACGGCGACTTAGTCCAAATTATTATTGAAAAAAATCGAGAACATCCTAATAAAGACTGGCTGAAATTTGTTAAAACGCGCCGTGCCCGTGATCGCATCAAGCAATTCGCTAAAAAATCCAGCTTTGAAAAAATTAGAAATTTTATTCCCGGAATCAAATCTAGCTCGGACCATAAGCACCGCCATTGAACCATTAATAACCTAAAACCCCTCCGTTAAGAGGGGTTTTACTTTCAGTAATATTCTAAGCTGATTAGGAACGCATATTGCTTTCCGGTAATTTGCCGATTCTTCTCAAATACTCATTTTTTTTGCTTAGCGCCAAACTGGTTAAAGCATATTTTTTCTGTAGTCTTTTGGTATGCTTCGGTTCAACATGTTGCTTGGATCGAGCCTTCTCTAGTCTTTTACTGTTTTTCAAGCCTTTCTTGAATTTTCGTAAAAAACCTTCAAAACTTTCTCCTGGTTTTCTTTTAAAGTCTGCCATAAAGTCCACTCTCCTTTCTATTATTTAATCTTTTTTCAATTATTTTATCTTTTTTAGCTAAACGCTCTTTTATCTTCTTAAATACTACCGTTTCCTGAGCGCCAGAATCCATGTCGCGCATCAAAATAGTCTCATCCATTATCTCTTTTTTGCCTAATATCAAACTTGTTTTTGCTTTTAAGGCGACCGCTTCTTCAAGCTGTATTTTTAGGCTATCAGAAGCAAACGACTGACGGACATTGAATCCGGCTCGTCTAAGGTCTTGAAAAAGCTGAAGCGCTTTAAGCTTGGCTTGTTCTCCTAGTTGAGCAATGAATACTATATCCTCTTCCTCGGAATTTGTCAAAAGGTGCTTATCTTTTAATTTGGCCATGGCTCTTTCTATGCCTAAAGCTAGCCCAATAGCCGGAACAGTCGGTCCGCCTAAGCCAGCTACCAAAGAATCATAGCGACCGCCGCCGCCTAGCGCCGACTTCCCTTGAGCAACCCCTTCTTCATTAACCGGCCAAAATTCAAAAATAGTATCATTATAATAATTTAAACCTCTAACTAAATAGGGGTTAAAATTATAACTAATACCTAACTCATCTAAAAATTCCAAGGTCTTAGCGAAATGCTCACGGCTTTCATCAGATAAATAATCAGCAATTTGTGGCGCCCCTTCACGTAATTTAACGCAAGCATCTTCTTTACAATCCAGTAGACTTAAACAGTTTTTGCCTAAATTATTTTTACAAGCATTGCAGAGCTTAGAACGGCGACCACGCTCTTTATAAAAAGTCGCTAGCTTAGTAGTATACTCCTTGCGACATTCTGCCGATCCTAAACTATTAATTTGCAATTGAACGTCGATTTTTAATTCTTCAAAAAAATTATTAGCAATGGAAATTAAAATCGCTTCGGCCATCGGCTTCTTTTCGCCGATAATTTCTAAATCAAATTGGGTTGACTCGCGATAACGGCCTGATTGTAATTTTTCATAACGAAAAATTGACCCTAAGGAGAAGAGTCGAGCCGGATTAGGATTTTCAACTAAATTATTTTCAATATAAGCTCTAATCATTCCCTGGGTTAGCTCCGGGCGTAAAACAATTTTTTCGCTTTTTTCTGCCTCGACAAAATAAAACTCTTTATCATTGTTCCGGCGCGTTGATTTTTTAAACAAGTTAAAGCTCTCTAAAACCGGCGTTTTAACTGAAGAAAAGCTATAGAGCTTCGCCAAGTTAAGGGCACGTCCGACAACAAAGTCATAAGCCGCCTGCTCGGCGCCGACAAAATCTTTCATTCCTAAAAGACGCGGGATATTCTTTTCGCCGCGTTCTTCTGATTTTTTAACCGGCGTTTCAGCCGGACTTTTCTTATGTCTTGGCATAGTTATTTACTGATTAAGTAATTGGCCGTAATGCGGCCAGTAATCTTTATTAAAAACCTGCACTTTACTAATCGGCCAGCCGCGAAACAGGACTTTACCGATAATAAAACTTCGGTCAACCGCTCCGAAATATCGAGAATCTTTGGAAGCGCCGCGATTATCTCCTAAAACATAATATTCATTCGCGCCGACCAAAACCTTATCCTCATCTTGGTTATAAGTAATATTCTCTTGAGATAAATAAGGTTCAGACAAAAAAAGTCCCTCAGGATTATCTTCATTATAAACAATAACTTTGCCATCCTTAATTTGAACCGACTCGCCCGGCAAGCCGATGATACGCTTAATAAAATACTCTTGAGGATTGCGAGGATAACGGAAGACAACTACCTGTCCTCGAGCCGGCTCATCGAAACGATAACTAATTTCATCGATGATTAAGTATTCCCTATCGTGAAAATTAGGCTCCATCGAGGCGCCTTTAACAAAAAATGGTTGGATTAAAAAATAACGAACGGGGATAATAATGGCCCCCGAAATCAGGGCTATTTTTAGCATTTCCCAAACAAAAATGAAAAACTTTTTCATATAGCTGGCGCCTAAGGGCTGTTTTTAATAAAAATAGACAAAATAGTCAGTCCGAATTATAACAGAAAATTGAATAAAAATCAAATCGCGTTTTTTGGCTAACTTTAATAAATAAACATCGCATCCCCATAACTGAAAAAACGATAATTTTCCCTAACGGCCTCCTGATAGACTAATTTTATCTTATCGGCGCCGGCAAGAGCGCTAACTAACATTAAAAGTGTTGATTTCGGCAAATGAAAATTAGTTATTAAAGCATCAACTACTTGGAAACGGTAGCCGGGATAAATAAAAATATTCGTCCAAAAAGATTGGCTCTTAATATCAGCTGATTTTCTAATCTTGTCCCAATCAAGCGATTCTAAGGCACGGCAACTCGTTGTCCCAAGGGCAATAATCCGATGAGATTTATTTTTAGCGGCTAAAATAGTCTTCAAAGTACTCGCTTTAACCTCAATAAATTCACGATGCATCTTATGATCTAAAATATTAGCCGTCTTAACTGGAGCAAAAGTTCCTAATCCGACATGAAGAGTTAAATATACTACTTGTACGCCTTTAGATTTTATTTTCTTGAGAAGCCGGCTTGTTAAATGCAAGCCAGCGGTCGGTGCGGCCGCCGAGCCAGTTTTATTATCTGCCGCAAAAATTGTTTGATAACGATTTTTATCGGCGGATTTAGGCGCCTCTCTTTTAATATATGGAGGGAGCGGAACTTCGCCGATTTTATTAACCGCCTGCCAAAATTTTTCACCGCTTAAATTAAATTTAACCTGCCAAGTCCCGTCATTATTGTTTTCTAAGACTTCCGCCTCCAAGCCCTGTCTAAAATTAATTATTAAGCCGGGCTTTACTTTCCCTTTCAGTAAACACTCCCAAATATTAGCTGGCTTTTTTTGATGTAAAAAAACTTCAATAGCGCCGCCGCTCGCTTTTTTATAACCCTTAAGACGGGCCGGAAAAACTTTAGAATTATTTAAAACTAAAACATCGCCAGGTTTTAAATAATCAACGATGTTATAAAAATGTCTATGAGAGATAGCCGCGGTTTTCTTATCTAACAATAAAAGACGCGAGTGATCTCGCGGTTTAGCCGGCTCTTGAGCAATCAGCTCAGGCGGCAAATGATAATTGAAGTCGGAAACTAAAAACCCCTTAGACATGAAATTAAAAAAGCTAAAAACAAAACCGTCTTAGAAAAGCTGATTCGCTCCTGAATCTTTTATTCCTAAATGTTCTAATCCTAAATGAGTAATAACTCGACCGCGCGGCGACCTATCTAAAAACCCTAGTTGCATTAAATATGGCTCATACATATTTTCAATCGTATCCATCTCTTCGCCGGTAGCGGCCGCCAGGGTATTTAAGCCGACCGGACCGCCTTTAAATTTATGAGCGATAGTTTCTAAAATGCGACGGTCTATTAAATCAAGGCCGAGCTCATCAACTTCTAGCATCTTAAAAGCTTCTAAACAATCCTTGAGGCCGATTTGTCCATCGCCCTTAACCTCACAGTAATCACGAACCCTCTTTAATAATCGATTAGCAATACGCGGCGTCCGGCGGCTACGCGAGGCAATCGCACGAGACGCTGCATCATCAATCTCCGTCTTTAAAATTCTCGCACTGCGGCGGATTATTTTCTCAATATCTTCAGTTTCATAAAAACTTAAATGATGAGTAATCCCGAAACGATCGCGCAGCGGCGCCGATAAAGAGCTCGCTAAAGTCGTCGCGCCGATAATCGTAAACTTCGGCAAATCTAAACGCAAGGTTCGAGCGCTCGGTCCCTTGCCCATGACGATATCTAAAGCATAATCTTCCATGGCCGGATATAAGATTTCTTCAATGGTTTTATGAAGACGATGAATCTCGTCGATAAACAAAATATCGCCCGCTTCTAAATTACTTAAAATCGCCGCTAAATCGCCGCTTTTCTCGATAGCCGGACCAGAGGTAACCCGAATATTAGCGCCCGTTTCATTAGCGATAACATGGGCTAAAGTCGTTTTCCCTAACCCAGGAGCGCCATACAATAAAACATGTTCGATGGCTTCCTGTCTCTTTTTAGCGGCCGCGATGGTAATTTCTAAATTAGCTTTTATTCTCTCTTGCCCTATATATTCGCTGAGAGCCTTAGGACGCAAAGATAAATCAAGCGCCTCGTCGCCGCTGCGTTCTATGGGACTGATTAAACGTTCTTGGCTATCCATATTTTTTATATTAACGCTGTTTGAATTCGCAAATTGAATTAAAATCACAGTAACCACACATCATTGAAGGTTGAGGCGGAAACTCTCGCTTTTTAATAGCCGCTATTTCCCCTCTAATTTCTAGTTGCAGGCGGGAAATATCTTTTTCCATCGCTGTAAAAGTTAGTTTCTCTCCGGATTCTAGATAATAGTAGCTAAGCGCTCCGACGGGAATCTTTAAAAATTCTTCAATAAATAACTGATAGAGAATTAACTGGCGCTTTTCCGAATAATCTAGCTTAGTTTTTGTCTTGCCGGTCTTATAATCAATAATTTCCAAACGACCGTCCGGCAATTTATCAATTCTATCAATCGCTCCTTTAATAATATCACCCCCAACCTTAAAGGAAAACCTCTTCTCTAAAAACAAAATTTCTTGAGGCGGATTAGCTTGATAGTCTTCCCAAAATTTATGAATAGCTTCCAAGCCTTTTTTCTTATAGTCTTCCCTATCTTTTTTGCTGGGATAGCCGTCGGCTTGCCAGAACTCCTCATAAAGATCGAGAAGGCGCTGTTGGTTTAGATAACCGGCAACTTTTTTATCACTAGTTTCTTTTTCTAGATTTTCAAATAATGTACCATTTATCTTCTGCTTTTCGTTTAGGATTGGCAAGAGAAAATTATACAAAGTATTATGGAGAACGCGCCCGAAAATCAAGCTAGCTTTATCGGTTGAAGCGGGAATTTTCAGAACGAAAGCGAATTTATACTGCAAGGGGCAAGTTGAAAAAGCGGCTAATTGGGAAAAGGAGAATTTAGTTGGTAGGGGGTATTGCTCGGGTCCGGTCTTGTCAGGGCTTAAAGTAATTTCTCGATTATTTAAATAATGAAGGTCTCGCAAAAATTCATTCTTCTCCGATAGTTTTATCTCCGGAACAATAGTGCTCGTTAGTCCCATCTCGTCGATGAAACGCGACGGCTTTTTTTCCCTAGCGCCGCCATAATCTTTAGCGCCAGTTAAATATAACCGATCTTTAGCGCGAGTCGCGGCGACATAAAATAAGCGCCGCTCTTCTTCAATATGCGCCTCTGGACCGGGTAGAGCTTGTTCGCGAACTAAAGAATCCGGCAAAGCAATTTTTTCTCCACGATTAATTGTAGGGAATTTTTTATCAACCAAATTAACGATAAAAACGTATTTGAATTCCAACCCTTTGGCGCCATGGATGGTCATAATTTTAACTGTTTCTCTGTCGGCAAAATCAAGTTTTAAGGCTCCGGTCTCCCCCGCTTCAATTTCTAGATTAATAGCCTGCAGAAAATCAGTCAAACGAAGATCTGGCTCGTTTTCTTCCAATCTTTTGATTTTCTGATAGAACTGGTTAAGATAGGAATATAATTCTAAATCCTTATCAGGATCAAGTCCGGCCAGTAGCCCAGAATCATAGGCGAAGCTAATAAAAAGACGAGTCGGCTTTTCTTTAGCGACCAAAGCTGAATGTTTATTAATCAAATCTAACAACTTAGCAACATTACTATAAGTCTCAACACTTAAATCTTTAATTGACTTAATATTTTTCAGCGCCTCATAAAGCGACCAGACCTTGCGAGCGGCGGTTTTATTGATAGCAATCATGTCTAGATGAGAAACCCGGAAAATTTCCATATTCAAAACTCTGAATAAAGCCGAGGATTCGTGATAATTATCCAATAACCGGAGATAAGCTAAAATATCAAGAATAAGCGGCTTATAATACAATCCCCGCCAAGACATGAACTGGTTAGGGATCTGGTAACGATTTAATTCTTTAACATAAGCATCGGCAGTA
>CAZPKN010000005.1:0-47407 GCA_964587195.1 uncultured Gammaproteobacteria bacterium
GAGGGTCAGCGGTTAAAACATTAACATTAATATTAGCGATGCTACCGGCCCGACCGTTAACGCTAGGAATGGCGGTAACCGGGCGCCAAGTATCGCCTTTATCAACGGAAACGAAAAAGCTGCTATCAATCGCCTGGCTATCGCTATTACTACTACCG
Organism: uncultured Gammaproteobacteria bacterium; assembly: GCA_964587195.1. Taxonomy (GTDB): domain Bacteria; phylum Patescibacteriota; class Patescibacteriia; order Patescibacteriales; family UBA12465; genus UBA12465. The sequence continues at coordinate 159 of CAZPKN010000005.1, forward strand.
CCTATTTTTAAAGAACAAGCGGAAGTTGCTATCACTAAGATAACTAGCAAAACGGCGAGTTGAATTATTTGTGATAATTTTTTGTTCATATCTTTATAATAGCTGATTACTATAAATTAATAACTAGTTGTTCGAGAATTAAACGAGGATTAACATTCGCATCTAAATATTCCTGGGCTTGAGCCGTTAATTTCAAACGATTTAAAATAAATTCCACTCTATCTTCTGTTTCCGGCCCGATAATTGGTAAGACTTTTTCTAAAACCGCCATCAAAGCAATATGCTGGAGATAATTTTTCTGATCAAAATTTAGGAGCAGTAAATCACGAAGCAATCCCTCAACCATTAAAACTAAGCGGCGGGCGCTGTCTGCTGCTTGACGGCTATAAGTTCTGTCATTAAATAATCCATCAAGTACTATTAAACGATCGGCGGCGCTCATGAAAAACAAACTTAGAATCTTAGCAGCTTTTTCTAAATAGTCTTTATATGACTCGGGATTTTCTAAATAATATAAAGCTTTCAGCGGTTTTCCGAGCGCTAAATTCGCTAAGTCCTTAGCTTCAGACCGATTCGCCTTATAATTATCAATCAGATAATCATAAATGGTCCCCGCGGGGACGGGATAGAAATAAACTTTCTGCGCTCGGGATAAAATAGTGGCTGGCAAACTTTCTTCCGATGTTGCCAACAGAATAATCACAACTTTATCTTTCGGTTCTTCTAAGGTTTTAAGCAGAGCGCTTTTTGCCTCCTCACTTAAAGCGTCGGCTTCTTTTATTAAACCGACTTTATAAGAATTTAGGAAGGCGCTCAGACCCAACATTTTAATAAACTCTCTAACCTGATCGATAGAAATAACTTTCTTGCCCGGCTCCGGTTCAAGCGTATATAAATCACTATTAAAGCCACCGACTTCCCCCTGAATATGGCGGGCAAAAGCGAGGGCAATAGTTGATTTTCCTAAATCCTCGGGACCGATGAAAATATAGGCGTGAGCAAGCTGTTTATTCTTTAAACTCTTATCCAAAAAATCGACGGCCTTATCATTGCCGATAGCCGGCCAGCGGTAGTTTGCCTCCTTTTGTTCGCCAGTCGGCGCAAAATCGCCCATACTAATTAGTAGCGGTTATTTGATTCAAATCACTATTCGTTACACCTAAGCCTAGATTACGCATAATATTAAAGGCGTCCTCGGGACGACCGAGATAATGGAGTTTTAAAGTAGTCGGATCGAAATAATAAGCGCGGCCATTATCTTCCGGTTTAATCAGAATTCTTCCGGCTAAACGTGTCCAGGTGCTAGGATTTTTTTCAATTGATGCAAAATCCTGATTAGAAACACCGAGGGCGACTTGGCGCATAACCCGGAAAGCATCTTCCGGGCGGCCTAAGCTATAACGCCGATTGTCGGCCGGATTAACATACCACGCCTGCCCCTTATCTTCGACTTGCAAAAGAATACGACCCTTAACGCGATTAATTAAACTACCGGTCGCCGCCACGCTCTGATTATTACTAGAGCTTGAATTACTAACAGGCGCCGCCGAAACTAAATTAGAATCGGCATTCTTAAGAGAAAAGGATTTTTTATCACCGAGCAAATAAGTTCCGGTCGGGGCAAAATTAACGGTATAAGCAACGCCGTTTTTGGCATAAAAAGCCTGGCCATAAATTTGATTATTTGCGCCAGTATAAGTAACTAAATAGGACCCAGCTGCTAAAGATAGAACTGCTGAATTATTTTCAAGTTTAACTGTCCCAACTTGTTTGTCTTGATAATAAGTACCGCCGCGGCCGGATAAGGAATAAAGCTTTAAAGACAAATTCTTATCGGTAACCCCCGCCCCGGGATTAAATTTGAAAGTAATCAAGCTCGGACTAAGCTTAAGGTAAGAGCTTTTCTCTCCTACAGTCACATTCCAAAAAATATTAGATGAATTCAAATCATCATTAACAACTGCCGCATAGCGGCCGCTCGGATATTCAAACTCAAAGCGACCAGTGGAATCAGTCTTAAAAGTAAACAATTTATTACCGAGGCTTAAATAATTACCATCAGCTTTTTGTTCATAAAGAGTAAAACTTTTATTGGCGAGCGCCTTGCCCGTTAAATCGACGAACTCGCCTTTCAGACCGCTGAAGGATGGGTCAAAAGTATAATCTTGATCTTCGCGAACTTTAATATCATAAAAATTCTTGACGTTATTATTGCCGTCTTTAGTACTGATGGCATATATACCTGATTGGTTATTGTTATAGCTATTATACGGCGCCACATAAGCAACCGCTTGTCCGTCTGAACCCGTTTTTAAATTAGCAATCAAATCGCTAGAGCTAAAAGTCGGATTACCGTCAATATCATAACGCTGGGAATAAAGAGAAAAGGCATAATCATATTTCGGCTGGCCGCTAGAATCGCGTAAAACAATTTTTAGAGCCGGCAGAGATTGGCTTAAATTTCTATCATAACCGCAAACGAATTTCACTACTCCAAAAAACCAAAAATGGCCAAGATTTTCTTTCTTATCCCAAACTTTCAAGGCATAGCTTTTAGCGGAGTCCGGTTTAAAGCTTAAGGTCGCTCGGCCGGTAGCATCAGTCGTTCCATTTCCTACCTTATTCCCAGCCATTGGCAAATTATTAGCATCAGTTGTCTGTTCATATAATTCAAACTTTAATCCAGGAATCACATTGCCAGCGATATCGCGCAAAGTAACATAAACTTTAGAATCAGTTGCGCAAGCGGTTTTAGAGCCGACTGAAGTTGCACTCCCCTTAAGCTCCAATAAAAACTGGGTAGTGCCGCCCTCGCCGACCGCTAGGTCCCAGAAATATTGATATTCTCCGGCAGATTTAACCCGTAAAGCATACGTCCCCGGAGAGACGTCTAAAGAGCCATAACCATTATCGGCGATAGTATAGCTACCGACTTTAGTATCGAGTTGAGTTTTATTAGCCGAGTCTACTTTTTGGGTAAAGACTTCCACGACCGCGCCAACCGCTGAACCGCTCGCTTCATATTTCAAACGTGTCCTTAAAATAGACAAAGAATAATTTATGGCCGTCAGTTGGCCGTCATTCATTTTAAGGTTATAAGCATAAGACTTAACACTGCCGTTGATAACTTCTAAAACGTAGTAATCCTTAAGACGGCCATCAAGGCTGCGCACGCTTCCCTGAGGAAGATAGACGGTCGTCCGCCCGGAAGTTCCGGAATTAAAACTGCCTAGCAGCTCATTCTTTTCTTGGAGTAAGGAACCATTGGCGTCATATAGTTGGGTATAGAGATTGAACTTAGCATTGGTAAAAATATCGCCGTTAGCCTTAAACAGAGAGACTTGCAGACCGCTGAGGGTTTTATCTATCGTCACGTTATCGCCGCAACCAAGATTGTTGTCATAGAACCAAAAATTAGCGGAGTCTTTAGCGACTGTTCTAATCTTAATAGCATAAGAAGCAGAAGAAACCGCGCTGTTTTTAAAAGTCAGGGTAGCCGAGCCTAAGGTAGCGCTAGTTGTTCCAGAGGCCAGTTTTTTATCGGGCTTTTTGTCGCCGTTAGCGTCGGTTGTTTGTGTATAAATCTCCACACTCGCCCCTGAGATGTAATTACCACCCGGATCACGCGCTACAACCTTGACGATAGTACTTTCGTCGCAAACGGCAGCTTTAACGAAAAAAGGAAAAACTAAGAATAAAAAAGCCAGCGACAGACTTGTTATTATCTTGTTCATTTTATTTAATATTAGCTTATTTAATTGAGAAAACTAGGTCGATTGACTACAACCGCCTAATTGTTTTCTCGGTTAATTTCATTATATCACATTTTTAGAAAAGTAAAGAGAAATAAGCAGATAATTAATTGATTTTTTAAGCTTATATTGGTATATTTAAAATAACTAACGCTACATTATGTTTAAACGTCTCAAACAAATTATCCTCCTAGCTGGAGATTTTTTCTTCCTTAACCTGGCGCTTTTTCTGGCCTTGGCTTTACGATATCCGCAAGAAACCTGGAGAGAAAACTTTACTGGCCACTTGCCATACTTCCTGGTTGTTTTTCTAATCTGGCTAGTCTTTTTCTATATCAACGATTTATACAACCTTAATCTCGGCCTGCGCCGCCGTAAATTCTTTCTGCAAACGATGAGCGCGGCCGGTTTAAGCAGTCTATTTTCCATTATCTACTTCTATTTAAACGTCCAATCGACGATTGCCCCAAAGACTAATCTCTTTATCTTTATTGCTATCTTCATCCTGCTCTTCTTTATTTGGCGCAGCCTCTATCAAGCAGTTGTTAAATCAGTTCTTCCTAAAAATAATCTGGCGATTATCGGACAGAATGAATATACCACTAAAATTCTTCAAGAACTAGAAAATAATCCCGGCGCCGGCTATGCGACAGCTTTGATTTTTAAAAACGCCGATGAAGTTGAGAGTCTGGTTTCGCTAGTTAAGGAAAAAAATATTAAAACCATTGTTCTCTGTGATGATTTCGGCCAGAGCGAAAAAACCCGAGAAGCCTTATTCGACTGCCTGGCTTTTAATCTTAGTTTTTTTGATTACCCGGGTTTTTACGAACTTTTAAGCGGCAAGGTCCCGGTTGAGGCAATCGGCCCGAGCTGGTTTCTCGATAATATCAAAGAGGGGGAGCGCAATTATTTTAATTTTCTAAAAAGAATAACTGATTTCACAGGAGCGCTAATTATTTTTATCATCTCGCTACCCTTCTGGCCGCTGATTGCTTTAATTATTAAAATGGGCAGCCGTGGCCCAGTCTTATTTAAACAAGCCCGCTACGGACAGAATGAAAAGATTTTTAAGATCCTCAAGTTTCGTACTATGCGAATAAACAATAATGATGGAGCTCCGACTGAAGAAGGCGACAAACGCATCACTAGTTTTGGAAATTTTCTCCGCAAAACCAGATTAGATGAAATTCCTCAGGTTATTAATATCCTTAAAGGCGAAATGAGCTTTATCGGACCGCGTCCGGAAAGACCGGAAATAGTCGCCGAACTGGAAAAACAAATTCCTTTCTATAAAACTCGTTTATTAATTAAACCGGGAATAAGCGGCTGGGATCAGGTCTCTGGCATCTACCATTCTCCGTCACTTGAGGACACTTTAGAAAAACTACAGTATGATTTATTCTATCTCAAGCACCGTTCGCTCTACCTTGATTTAGCGATTACTCTAAAAACTATCGCGACCGTACTAGGCAGAGGGGGGAGGTAGAATATTATATTCTTCTTATTACCCGTTTAATTTTTTCCTCACTCGGCAGTTTTGTTTTATACAGGGAAACAAATATTTTCTCTTCAAGACCATCTAAGGCATAAACAACCTCTTCATAGCCAATTTCTTTGCAAATAATCAAGCCGATAGTATCGTTTTCATAAACATATTGGCTATGGCGACGATAGTAACCAATATATTTATTCATCTGTCCAATATCACGACTATTAAATTTATTGGCTTTCAAATCTACTAACACAACACAAGGGATTCCTCGATGATATAAAACTAAATCTATATAATGTTTTTCGTTATCAATCAAAATCGGCACCTGTCGTCCTAAAAACATAAAATCACCCCCTAGCTCACGAAGAAAATTTTCTATGTTTAATATTATTTTATCTTCTAATTCTTTCTCAGCGTGATTTGGCGTGATTTCTAAAAAATTAAAATCATAATCAGGTTTAAATATTTTTTGTAAATCAATAACTGCTGGTAATTTTGTCTTCGATAATTCCTCTTTTTCTTTATTATCGGTTTTCTGATAGAGGTTATTTCTAATGTTATCTCTTAATTCTCGGACTGACCAAGAATTTTTAATAGTTTTATATTCATAAAATAATCTCATCCTATTATTAGGCAGCTCCATTAATTCGATATAATGAGACCAACTCAATTCTCGTGACAGTGTCACGAGAATCGGATAGATTCTAAAAAACCTAACTATTCTATATAATAATTTGTATTCTATTCCAATATCAACGGCTAAATTATCTATTAAATATTTTCCATATTCCGCTCTATTTTTATTCTTTAATTCCTCTCTAACAATTCTTTCGCCAATCTGCCAGTATGTCTGAACTTTAATGTTGTCAACCGCCTTATAAGCCTGGGACTTACGATCAGAAATGAGGCTCTTCAACTCATCTACTAAATTTTTATATTCTTTTTGATTAACAATTTTTTGGCTAAATTTTTCTTTTTTCATAGATTTATATCCCGCCTCATCGAGGCAGATTAATAATTACTTTTAATAAAATTTCAAACCGTTACACTTTGTAACGGTTTTATTTTATTAATTTTTGATTATACTTCGCCAACTCTAAACGAACTTTTTCTTCCATATCATCGTGAGATACCGAGCCAGAATTATTAAGAACATCTACCTCATTAAAAATCAAAAACGCATCTAATTTCTCGATCCAGTTTTTCATATACATTAGTTTGTGTCTAACACTTTGTAGCTCGGCGTAGGATAAAAACTGCTCAACTAAAAGATTAAGCCTTTTAAGCTCTAATTCTTCTAGATAATTCTTGGCAACCTCGGCTTGCTCGCGCGTAATAATCTCTCCCGTCCAATTAGTTAAGCCCATATTCTTTTTATCGCTATTTATTCGGCTATGAACTATTTCGCTAGCGGTTAGGCCGGTAATAGCATAATGGAATTTATTTTGAACCACGGCAAAAAACTTTTTAGCATAATCAACCTTTGGACTATAATCAACGCTAGTTGCAAAAATATCTCTAATTTTTTGATAGAAATTCGCCTCGGAGGTTCGTATGCTTCTAATTCTTTCTTCAAGTTCTTGAAAATATGACTTAGGAGCTTTACCGCCAGCCAGTCTCGCATCATCTAAAACAAACCCCTTGATGATATATTCCTTTAGCTTCTGGGTGGCTCAGATGCGAAACTGAGTGCCGCGGAGAGAATTTATGCGATAACCGACGGAAATGATAGCATCGAGATTATAATGTTTGACCATGTATCTTTTTCCATCTGCGGCAGTTACCGAGGATTCCTCGACAACTTCTCTTTCGCTAAGTTCAGCCTCTTTAAATACATTTTTTAGATGCAAACTAATATTATCCGTACTGCAATTAAATAATTCCGCCATCTGTTTCTGGCTTAACCAAACCGTCTCATTCTCAAGCTTAACCTCTAACTTCATCGCTCCGTCTTCAGTGCTGTAAATGATAATCGCATTTTCATTATTTTTCATAGATTTATAGTTAATAATTAAATAATTGGGTCTAATTATAGCAAAAATATGAGCTCATTTCAAGGCTAATATTAGATAAAATATTAATAAATTAAAGATAAATTGTTTATAAAATAAACCATTCTGTTTTTGAACTAACATTTCGCCAAAACAAAAAAAAGAGCTCGACTTTTGCTAAGTAGCGAGCTCTTATTTAACTATTTATTTTAACAGTTGCTATTTTACTATGTTTTCTAGCGTCCGCCGCAAATCTTCATTAAATTTTTCCCTTGAATATATTTCTTCCGTTCTCTGCTTGGCATTATGTCCCAATTGAATCCGCAATTCATCATTTTCCCAAAGAGTCTTAATAGCTGAAGATAATTTATCGCCATCTCCTACCGGCACAGTCAAGCCGCTTATCCCGTCCAGACTCACTTCCGGCACTCCAGTCGGCAAGTCAGTATTAATTACCGGCTTTCCGCAGGCCATGGCTTCAATTTGTACCAATCCAAAAGCTTCGCTTCGAGCGTTAGAAGGAAAAACTAAAAATTCACAGGCTTGATAGTACGGGATTAAATTATCAGGACGACTAGTAATGATAACTACTCTATCTTCTAGCCCATTATCTTTAATATACTCTTTCATTTTATTTTCCAAAGGACCAATTCCAACTATTAATAGTTTCCCAGGAGCAGATTTAAGCGCCTCTAAGAGACCCTGATAGCCCTTATAATAGACCAAGCGACCGACGGCTAACATAAAACGGCCGTGTTGGCTCTTGAGACTACTAACTTCTAAAGAATAATCTTGCGCGTAATTACTTAAATCAACGCCGAAAGGAATAACCTGACATTTATTTAAAAATTTCTTGAGCAGGGGCGATTTTTCGGCTAAACGTCTACTAGAAACAAAAATAACTTTTGTGGCCTTCAAATCTAAATATAGAAAAGGATAGACGAGCCAATAGAATATTTTTTGACGAACAATATCGCTATGATACCAAATCGCTAAAGGCTTTTTTTTATTTAAAAACAGAAAACGAGCCAAAGAAGCGAGCGGAAAAGGATGGTGAAAAAGGATTAAATCATAATTTTTTGTCATTTTCTTAAACAAAGAAAAGAAGTCTAAAGAAATTGGCAAGCTAAACAAGCGCCCGAAGCTAGTCGCCCTATAGACGCCAACTTCATTAATTTTCTCAGTCGCCCTCTTCCCTTTTTCTTGGCAAACTAAAACGTCCGATTGCCAAGCGCTATGAGTCGCCACGCTTTCAGCAATATCCCGGATAACATTCTCTATCCCGCCAAGATGTGGGGGGTATAATTTGTTTATTTGAAGGAGTTTCATACTATCTTAAAACATCATTAATAATCTTATTAATCCTTTTCGCATTGTTCTCTAAATTATATTTTTGTTCTGCTTCACGACGACAATTTTTTTTCATTTCAGAAATTTTTTCTGGGTTCAAGTTAAAAAAACAATTAATTTTATCGGCTAAATCTATTTTGTCCCCTGTTTTAAACGTATATCCAATATAATTATCTTTGATTATTTCTTTAGTCCCGCCCAAATCTGAGGCGATTACCGGAACGCCGCAAGCTATGGCCTCTAAAACTACTAGCGGGCAAGCTTCCGAAACGGTTGATGGCAAAATCAATAAATCAGCTTGCAACATCAAAGTATTAATATCACTGCGTCTCCCTAAAAATTCGATCCTATTTTCTAAGTTTAGCTCTTTTATTAATTTCTTTAAATTAAGTTCGTATCTTTCCGAGCCCGCTCTGACGGATCCGATAATTTTTAGATGATATTCTAAATCGCTGAGCAGAGTAAGCGAATTAATTAAAAAATCTTGACCCTTGGTAGGCATTAAATCGCCAACCACTATAATGTCTTTTAAGCTTGATTTAATTTCCTCCTCTTTCGGTTTAAACTCATTCAAATCAACGCCATTAAATATGATTTCCGTTTTATCAACTAAGTTCGGAAAATCATTAGCTACTGCTTCAGAGACAGCAATAATCTTTTTCAAGGAGCTTAGCCTGGTTAACCAATTTAAAACAGTTTTGGTTTTTTGGTCGCTTATCAAACTATGGTTATGCCAAATAACTGGCTTATTAAAAATAATGCCTCCAATAATTCCCACCGGCAGGACTCGCGTGCTGTTAACGTAAACTAAATCGCTTTTTTTTATAAATCGAAACGATCTAATTAAATTAACAGGAAATAGAGATAAATATTTTAAAACATCAAAAATATTCTTTTTTCCAGCGCTATAACGACCCGGATCAATAAACTCAACATTAATTTCTAGTTCTTTTAATGAATCAGAAAATGCCCCAGCGGACGGAACTAAAACTGTAATCAAAAAATCATCTTTGATATAAGGAAGAATATTCAACAAAACGCGTTGCCCTCCAGCGATGTGAGATAAGGATTCAAGAATTAAGATGTTTTTTTTATTATTCATATTTATTTCTTTCCACAAAGCACCAACGCATAACTAAGATATTTGTCGAATGGGGTCCCCTTTTCTTTTTTTAAGGTATTAATATTGAAGTTATTTGTTATTTTAAATATTTTTTTAAAAATCTTAACTGGACTAATAAACTGGAGAGACCACCAAAAAGAATCACCAAAGAATGAATAATTATTAATTCCGATCTGCTTACATATTTTACTAAATTCTTTCTTATTATAAGGGTACTCTTCGCCAACATGCCACTGACCAACATGTTCGGCTATAAATTTAAATATTCTATACGGAGGATTGTTTTTATGCGGCGCCGAAATAAAAGCAATTCCACCTTGTTTTAATACGTCAAAATGAGCTTTATTAATATTAATTCTATCTGATCCGATAAAATGTTCGACTAGACCAAAAGACATGGAAATATCATGCTTATTTAACAATTCCACGGGTAACGACAAGGCATCTTGTTTAACAAATTCTGCCGATAGCCCGTTTCTATCGAAAAACATGCGGCTGGCCTTAAGAGCGTTATCGGAATAATCCAGCACTGTTACCTGAGCTCCTCTTTTAGCCATTAAAGCAGCATTAGTGCCGGCACCGGCGCCGATTTCTATCACTTTAAGGCCTTCAAATGATTCAAAGTTGTCAAGAACTATTTTTTCTAAACGTTGCCATCTTATGCTATTCTCCTCCTTTAATAAATTAAAAATATCCTCTTCAGTCGAGGTATTGCTTTTCCAGAGATTATCCCAAAGTTGATTAGTATTTTTTTCATTTTTTTGTATACATCTAAATTTTTCCAAACAATTTAGCTTGTATTATTTTAATTAGATTAATCTTTCTACTAATTTTAAGCCGAAAAAATAATATTATAGTATATTTCCAAAGCTCTGGCAAAATAATCATTTTAACCTTTTTTATTCTTACACAAATATAAAACCACTTTATAATAAAAATAAGATCAAGAGATTCTTTGTTATATATATTTTTGCAAAAATTTGCTTGTCGAATTTTGTTTAATAAACTAAAGGCTGTTTTTAAAAATTTTTTATCTGGTATACATTCAGGGTCATACATTTTTTCATATATTACCATGTCTGATTCTGAAAAGTTATCCAGTTCTAAAATATTTTTCTTTATAATTTGATGTGCGCTGGAAAGATAAGCTTGCTTTTGCAGAATATTACTATACCCAGAATCCGCTCTATATTTAAATAGAAATTTATTAATATTAACTAATTTAGTAACCCTTACGGCCCTGACCCATAAATCATAATCCTCGCTTTTTCCGCTTGTATACTCTAAATTATGGTTAATAAAGATATTTTTTCTAAAAACAACCGATGGATGAACGACGGAAGAGCTAAATAATAACTGCGCTTTAATATCTTCATGCTCCGATGGATAAACCGCGCGTCCAACTCCTTCTCCTCTTTCATTTATCAGTATTGCATAAGTTCCGCAAATGCCAACATCAGGGTTAGCATCCATAAATTTTATCTGCTCATCTAAACGGCTACTTAGACTTATATCATCCTGGTCCATGCGCGCAATAAATTCCCCGCTTGATAATTTAATTCCCTTATTAAGCGTATTCGACAACCCTTGATTTTCCTGATTAAACAAATGTATTCTCGGGTCAGAATAACTTAAAATTATTTTTTCACTATCATCTGTCGACCCATCATTAATAATCAAAAACTCAAAATCATTAAAAGTTTGGTTTAAAATACTTTCTATGGCTTCTTTTAAGTGCTTTTCGCCATTATAAACCGGCATTAGCACTGTAACTCTTGGCGTCATTTCTTCAATGAAATTAATTATAACTATTCTATTATTTATTATAATCTTCAATATATTCCTGACTATAATCACGTAAGCAATCTTTCCAATCCCTCATATAATTAATATTCCTACTAATAAGCTTCAAATTAACCAATTTTTCTGAATATGGACGAGGAGCAAAATATTCTTTATCAAAATAATCGGAGGAAACTTTAGTAATTTTAACCTTGTCCTTTAGCCCTAGAAGTCGGACAAATTCCTTGGCTACATCTAAACGGCTACAACTGCCACCGCAAACTTGATTATATAATCCATAATAACCTGTTTCCAAAACTTTGAGGATTGATTCGGCAAAATTAGCCGTGTACGTCGGGGTTCCCAATTTATCATCCACTACAAATAATTCATCCTTGCCTTCTTTAATTTGATTGTATATTTTCTTTATAAATTTCTTATCCTTTTTTATTCCGCCACCCATCATCCATCCGGCCCTAAAAATAAAATAATCGGTCAAATACTGTTGAACAAAAACTTCTCCGGCATATTTCGCCTTGGCATAATAGCTGAGTGGATTAGGAGCATCAAAATCGGTAAATTCTTCTTTTTCGCCGCCAAAAATACCGGCAGTGCCTATGTAAATCATGGTGGCACTATATTTCTTGGCCAATAACGCTATATTCTCCGTCCCTAAAGCATTGGTTTTCCAGCAATTATCAATATCTTTTTCACAATATTCTAGATCAGTTAAGGCGGCTAAATGGATAACTAAATCTGGTTTTATTTTTTTAAAAAATTCATGGCACATATTAATATCTCGAACATCTAGATATTGCAGCCAGCTCTCGTTTAAATCAATATCGGTGGCAACTACTGTTTTAAAATTTTGTTTAAATACTCTATAAATATCAGCCCCCAACATTCCGCCGCACCCGGTTATTAGAACTTTTTTAATTTTTTTCATATTATTATAAAATTTTATTAAAACTATATCACTTTTTTATAACTTGGAGATAAAAGGTCAGAGAGTTTAAAGGGAAAATATGGGAAATGCGTGCCTCATAAAATTCAGGATATTTTTCAGCAAATCTATTAATGATTTTATGTAGCAGCCCCTTTTTTACGAATTCACGATCAAATTCAATTCTTTTTACTTTGAACTTAGCCTGAGAATACTGATAGCGCTCGTTAAAGCGATGATCTGGATCAAAGTAAGCAAACCAGTAGGTACTAAAAAAATTCTTATGCGTTGGGTCTATCACGGAATAAAAGCTGCGAAAATAAGGGACTCCGACCGTTATCAAAGCGCCGTCTTTGCAAATTCTGTATATTTCTTCAACTACTTTAAGCGGCTCATTTAGATGTTCTAATACCTGGTCCATCCAAATTTCATCAATCGATCCATCTTCAAACGGATAAGGAAAAATATTTAAATCATGCCGAATGTCTACGCCGGGTAGAGAAAGCTTGTCAACGCCTATATAACCAGCTTTTTTAGAAGATCCACAACCGATATCTAATTTCATATATTAAAAATAATTTTTTATTTTATTTCTCTGTGCCAATTATAAATTTCCGTTAAAACATCGCTGAAGTTTTTAAACTTATAATCTCCAATATACCCTATTAATTTAGTGATATCTAGCGCGACTTCATCTATATCCGAAATACAAGCTTCTCCGTATTGCCATCTAAAATTTGGGATTAATTTTTTTATAGATGATATGATTTTATTAACTGATAGTAATTCGCCGCTGCCAATATTGATAATTTCATTATAAACATTTTTATCTACTAAGTTAAACAAAATCTTACAAAAATCTTCTACATAGAGATAATCCTTTTTGCCGTTCCCGCTACCCCAAACCAAAAAATCTTCTCCATCCAAGGCCTTGCGCAAGGCAATATTTATAACTCCCTGCTTTTTAGAATAATGGTACAAACCGTATAAATTAGACGGTCTTAAAATTAAAGGACGTAAATTATATTGTTTAGAAAATAAAAATAAAAATTTCTCTATGGCTAGCTTAACTATACCATAGGAGCTGATGGGATGTGCCTCGCTTAACTCCGACTTGCTCTTAGTGGATTCTCCGTATATAGCGCCGCCGGAAGAAATAAAAACAATGTTACACACATTAAACTCATTCATTATATTTAACAACCGAATTGTAGGGATAAGATTTGTTTGAATGTCAAGCTCTATATTTTCAGAAGAGGCTGGAACCGTCGAACTGATAGAATGGATTACTAAATCTATTTTGTTTTCTTGAAATATTTTTCTAATTACTGACTCATCCAAAAAATCTCCAGCATAACTCTTCTGGATGCAATTGAAATCTAGATGATTTTGATGCTTTAGGTTTTTATCAAAAACAATTACTTTATATTCATTGTCATGGCTATCTAGAAATTTAAGAATATTGCTTCCTAAAAATCCAAAGCCCCCTAAGATTAATAACGTCTTCATAGTATTAAATCTTATTAGCAAATTCTAAAGAGTAAACGTTTAATAAATTTAACGAGCGGATGTCCGGTGAAAAATATTTATTATATCTTTCTCTCGCTCTTAGGCCGTAGTGCTCGTAATTTTTATCGGTAAATATTCTAATAATTGCCTCGGCGATATCGTCGGATAGTGTGTCTAAATTTGGTTCAACCAGGATGCCCGAAACGCCATTTTCTAATTCTTCCTCAATTCCGCCAAAACGCGAGGCGATAATTACTTTTTTAAAATTCATGGCCTCGAGCACTACCAACGGCATATCTTCATTAGCGATTGACGGCAGAACAAAAACATTGCAAGCATTAATAAAATCCAAATAATCCGACCTATATCCAGTAAATACTATTTTATCCCCTAAATCATTATCCTTTACAAATTGTTTTAGCCTTTTCTCGTCTTCACCATCACCAATTATAGCTACTTTGATCTTCTCAAATACTTGCTTGTTTAATAATCTTATTTTATTAATCGCCTCTAGTAAAAATAACTGGCCTTTTCTTTGGGATAAAAACGCGGTCTGACATACAAAAAAAGAATCATCAGGCCAAGATAGCTCCTTTAATACCTCTTCTCGACTTCGTTTAACTTCTTTATTTAGAATTGTATTTGGGATGACGGCAATTTTATCCAGCGGGAATCCTCGCTTTTCAAACAAAGATTGTTTAGCTTTTTGTGACGCCGTAATAAAATATTTAACAAAAATATTTATTATTTTATCAATCTGTCTAGAAAACCCTGATTTAGAAGGCTGCGCTATATTGTTTACTTGATAAACGATATTATAGATTCCGGCTATTTTTGCCGCTAAAACAAGAATATTACATGATGCCGCACCCGGGTACCCACCATTATTAATATGGATAACGGACGGTTTTATTTTTTTTACAAAAAAATATAAGACTAGAAAATTATAAATCGAATACAATCCGATAACTCTCGGTAGCCATAGCGGAATTTTAAGAATTTTCTGAACAAAGCCCGGAAAAGACAGCATATTTATTCTATGGAACACGGAGTCATTAGATAGAATAAATAATGGATAAAAATTTTTCCGTTTTAGCCCGTAGTCGTCAATAAGTCCCTTCTTATAGACCCTGTGACGGCGATAGGCAAAATAAACATCATATTCATCATTAATGGCTTTATTTAATATAACAGACGACAGTAACTTTTCACTGCCGCCATAAATATAGCAATCAGAATAAATAAGCAATCTTTTTTTAATATTTTTTTTCATTCTTATTAAATTAAATCCCTAATTTTCTTAATATCGAAGGGGGTGCTGATATAATCGTTGAAAACACTTTTGTTAATTATTTTTTTCTCAATTAATATTTTTTCTAATTCTTTTTCATCTTTAGCTACCGGAACCCTGCTGTCAGAGCCATCAAAAGGGTTAACGGGAGGGTAGCCAGATAAATCAACTCCGCCAACAGTCGGTTCATAAACTAAATAGTTAACACCATAATAGATAGATTCTAAAAATATAGTAGATGTTGGTCCTACAACAAGGGTAGTTTTTTGTAGTGATTCCTGCAATGGTTCATTGTCTTCTACAAAAAATTCTTTATCAATAAATTTAAAATACCAATTTATATTTTCTGACGGATGGACTCTTAATCGAGCGCCTTGGACGCCTAGTTTTTTAAGCGCATCGGCAATCTGATTTAAATAAACAATGATACCGCCACGATCAGCAATTCTAACTTCATCGCGCTGCTGGGCGCCATGCAAAGACTTCGACACAACTAATATATTTTCAAAACTATTTCTTAGCGGCTGGTTAGGCAGCTGGCTATAAAAGGGGTGTCCAGAAACCAATATTTTATCAGACTTGAAGCCAGCGTCAATATAATTTTGCTTTATTTTTTCACCCCAGACAATAAGATAATCCGCCTGACTATCATCATAAATATTATATCGTCCCGGTAGACCGTGCAGGAAAATAAAACTTGGCTTACCTAACTTTTTAAAAATCCGGATGTTTAACTGCTCAAAGAAAGATATGTCATTAGACACTACCAAAGCGTCTACATTTATTGACTTATAATATTCCATTAAATCATTTTCAAAAAGATCCAACTCTTTTAAAAAATTATCGGATAGTAAATAATTAAAATTGCCTATCCGAATCTTTCTGTCTATGCGAGTAAACTCCCTTATAATTTTAAATTTCTGGACGCCCCCCCCAACAATCAAATTATGTATTGGTCGTAGAATATCAAATCCTAATTTTTTCAGCTCTTCATTAACAGAAAAATAAGCATTTGAGATAATTGTTTTTTTATTATGTCTTTTATTATCTTTAAATAATAAATAAAAAATTATATATACATATATAAGTATATATTGAAGAAGATATCGGCAGTTCCATTTTAAAGTTTTGCTACAAATGATTTCGTTTTCCTTAGAATGTTTGAAGTGGTTGCCATAATAGTAAATGCGCTGATCAAGTTCATACTTTAAAAGATCTAGCTTGGCTTGGTTTATCAAACCGCTATCTTTTAAATAATCTAATAAATACGACCTGCTCATAATAAAATTTATTCTAACCTATTAATAAATAATCAAATTTCCAGTAAATTATTGTTCTTAAGATTTTCAATAATCGAGTATAATTTCCAAGGAGGGCAATTTATTATATTGCTAATTTCCAATAAATCATTTGTGCCATCAGCATAAGCTATAAAATTCATAATATCTTTAACATCATCTCCGCTCGATTTAGTGCTTATTGTTGGATACAAGCCTCTCTTGCTTAATTGCGGCTCGCATAAGCAATTTATCTTTGGATTACAATTATGTTCAATTAAACTTAAACATTCTTGTAAAATTTCATATGAGCCCTGTAACCCCTCTGCCGTAACAAAATCTAAATTATCCAGCGATGTATGATATTCTGGATATGATCCGTATTTGCTTCTCATAATGGAAACCACGGGCAAATCAACTCCGGGAGCATTATATTGGCGCTCATCGCTGCCCCTGTCAAGATACGACCATGATATAAAATTAGGAGCTTTGAAACCTAAAACATTTAATGCGACTCTATCAGCATAGGTGTTGCCTTTTCTGGTTGGTAAATATGAATACACACGCTCATCTCCAACGCAAGTAATATTAAACCCTGCAATAACCTTTTTCTTTAGTGTTTCTAAATTTCTACTAAGATAAGTTATTGATCCTATTGTCTCTGGAATAAATATTAAGCGGTAGGTGTATTTCCTTCTCTGACTTAAAATCCATTGTATTAAAGCAACTGTAACCGCCGGACCAGACAATTCGTTATTAGCCATCGACGGGTGGCATACATAAGTTGATAATAAAATTTCCTTTTCAGATTCTCCCGGTATAACAAGCTCTCCATAAGTTAAAAATCCGTCTTTTAACTCACTTTTAATAACCACTTCGTATTCACCTGCTTTAATTTTTTTTCTTTCATCATGCGAAATGCAAAAACCCCATCTTTCCTTATAGTATGAAGTAACGTAAGGAATAGCATCCGGCTGATCTGGCAGTGAATACAAATTATTTTGAAGTTCCGAAAAAGAAACTTTTTTATTTACTGGGGTGGAATATCCCATCACATGCAAATTATTTTTTTTAAAATCAATTATTTTTTCTCCTTTTTCATTCTTTACGTAGGCATCTTTTATATTCCACTCTTTTGGAACAGTCCAATCAAAAACAGTTGTTCCGGTAGGAACTTCCATAATCTTCAGGGGAACATACTCTTGAAGTATCTTTAGAGTTTCCCTTGTCCCGTCGCCAGTAATACTTCTGCATATAGGAAAAAGTCTTTTTATTAAATTATGCATATCATGCCCGGTTTTACATGGCAAATATTTATTGTCACGCCCCCAAGGTTCATGTTTTAAAAACATATACACGTTTTTCTTAAGTTCTTTTTCTAAATTAACAAAAGCGTCAACTGCGCTTACTGCTCTAACCTGGCTATTTCCCAATCTAACTTTTTTTAAAATTTTCTGACTTTCTAGAAAATCTGAAATACCATCGAGATTATAATCGATATTGCTATCAAGATATCTAACATTATACCAAAAAACCATTTTTTTCAGTCTATTTTTGATTTTTGCCTTACCTTCAAATTTTTTAATGAATCTATATGGGGATTTGCATTTTTGCTCGATGAAATGGATGTATGTCATAGAAAAGACTTCTCCTAAAAATACTAGTTTTACATTTTTATCGTATAGCTTTTCAAAAATTGATTTTTCACCGAAACAATCCGTCCCGACATCAGTAAAATAATCTTTATCTGGGCCCAGGGCGGCAATTGAAAAAATGGGGTCATAGCTCCTGTTCACTCCGTCCAATTTTCTAAAATATTCCGTTAAAATCCCGACCTTGCTAGGCGTTGTTTCTGGATCAAAATTTTCTTTCTCGCAAAAACTATAAGAGAACGTCGGCATTATTATATTCCCCTTCTCGCCTATTACCATTTTTAGAGATTCTACAAAAGAAGATAAAAAATCGTTTCTATTTATTTCATAATTTATTTTCCCAAAAGATTTAAGATCTGAGTGTACAAAAACAGAGTCCCCGCTTTTAATTCCGGCTTGTTTCAGCGCGGCCACCACGTCTTTTACAAAATACCCTTTATTATTATGGGTAAAGATTACTTTATGAAATATATCTGCGCTCATATCTTTTTTGACTAAACTTTTCCTTGATTCCAGGGAGTTTTATGCTTGCGTTTAGACAATAACCCCGTGTTTTCTTAGAGAATCTTTGATATCTTTGACGCATTTGATAGAAACCGTTTCTTCCATTGAAAACACTATATTAAATTCATTCTCTAATTCAGAAATTAGCATCAAACTGTTAAAAGAGTCCCAGGTTTCAACATTATCCGGCGACATCTCATCGGTGATGTCGTCCTCATGCACATCCAATACTTTGGCTATTATTTTATTTAAATTTTTCATTTTTTTATCATTATATTTAAATTATCCAGAAATCAAAACATCTATGAATTCCGGATATTCAAGCTTTTTATCAACAAATAATTTCCAAAATTGACAATTATTATCTTCTTTAATTAATTTAAAGTTATTTTTTGCGTAAAATTCTTTGGCTGGATTATTCTTATTGGTTGGTATAAATACTCCGATTATAGAATCTACATTTTCTTTTCTAGCCTCTTCCGCTATATATGCTAAAATGACATCTTCTATCTTTCTACCTATTATTCTACAACTTAGCAAGAAAGAATCTATTATCCATTCTTTTTTCTTTTTCTCTATAATAACTGCGCCGGTTATTCCATTATCACCAAATTTATCCTCCACTCTCACAGATAAGACTATAGAATTACTATTTTCAGAAAATTGTTTGATGTTTTCCTCTGAATATCTACGAGTAGTCATATTAAATTGGTTAGTTTTTTGTGTAAGCTGGGATATTCTTGAACTATTAAAAGAGTTGACCCTCTCAATAGTTACTTTTATCTTTAAAGCTTTTAAATATTCCTCCACGTTTGTGGTGCTCCTGCTTAACTCCTCTCTCTTTCTCTGTCCTGCATACATTGCCCCCCTCATTCTATCCTCTTCCGAAAGATAAAACGAATTAAAACTATTTAATTCCGCCAGTGTTTTTAAATATAATGACGGGTCTTTTGGCAGGTCAACCACTTCTACTTCCGGCAGAGAAGTTTTAACTATTTCCCTGTTAAAATCATCGTCGTCAAAAAAAACTAGACTATCTAAACCAATATTTATATCCTTAGAAATTTCTTTCATATTGGATATTTTATCATTCCAATTAATTTTAATAGACGCGAAGTGTTCCTCCTTAAGAATCATATAGGGATGATTTCTTATTGCATTTAAAGCATCTTCCGAGTTATTTTTACTATTAATTGCCAGTATGACTCCTCTATTAAACATTGCCAAAAGATATTTTTGAAATTCGAAAAAAGGCCTTCCGTCCGGACTTGGCCCCAGTTTTATTCCCTCTAAGCCATCTTCTCCGATAATCCCTCCCCAAAGAGTGTTATCCAAGTCTAGTACGATGCACTTTTTTGTTAGAGACATCAAAGGTTTAATATACGAAACATACTCAAAACATAGCTCAGGGAAATATTTTAAGCCAGTTTTTATATCTCCTATATAATACATTTTATAATCAAAAATGTTATTTTTCCCTAATTTGGAACAAAAGTTTTCGTAATCGAAAATAAATACTTGATTATCGTTCTTAAATTTTTCTTCTAACGCGAAATTGATTTTTTTTACAAATTCAATCAAGCCAAACGACTGTTTGCTCTCAACAATTCCTAAGGGAGAATTTGTCGGAACCTCAAAATTATGAAGAATAATTTTAGCAGCAATATTATGCTTAATTTTATCAACTAACAGCAGTAAATCATCCAGGCTATTTGTATACAAATTGTCCTTTTCTGCCGATGATAGTTGGTAATAATTAAAAAAGTTATCTCCCAACAAGGTTCTGGTATCTATATTAATAATCACCAAATCGGGCTTAAATTTGTAAAAAGAGCTGTCGTCGTCCAATATTTCTTGATGGTATTGCTTATATCCGCCAATGAATATCTCGGGGGTTATACCAAGATTGCAACATTGGACAAATAAAACCCTCTCAATTCCTTTAATAGTCGAACTTGACAGCAGGGCAATTTTTACTTTTTTTAAATCATTATTTTTCTGCGCAGCTATTCTTTTTGAAATAAGCTTATACTCATTAAAATAATCAGACACATTTTTTTTGTTGTGTAATATTTTTTCTTTCATAATTTTAACTTTTCTCTGCTATGATGAAAGCGATGGCCATATCTTTACAGTGGGACAAACTAAGCCTAATATTATATCCAACTAATTTAATAAGGGGGGCGCCATTATTTTTTTTTACTACCTCTATTTTATTTAATGGGACATTTTCCTTGCCAAAATAAGAAATTGCCTTAACAACCGCTTCTTTAGCGGCAAACCTTACAGCCAAGTGTTGAGCAGGGTTTTTCTTCGAAAAACAATATTCTATCTCAGCCTTAGTAAAAATTTTGGAGAGGAATAGCTTGGATTTATTTATACTTAAATCTTGAAATCTTGAAATTAGCTCAATATCAACTCCGACTGAAAAATTATCCATACTCATTTTTTAAATTTAATTAAACCTTATAAATAAACCACTAAACGGAACCGTAATTATTTCCGATACTAAGGTGGCGATGGATGTTAAATCCGTTTTTATTAACCCCAGAAACATCATAATACCTTCCTACATATATCCTATCTCCATTATGGTCGACATCATTACACCAGATGAAATCAGTCGGCCACAACGCTTCTGATTTTAAATACCAATAGACAAAAAAGGTGTAAGCGCATAAAATAGCCGAAGGAAATTTATGTTTTTTAGATAAATGTTCTGGCGATATAGCTCGAGAACCATCAAAAATACTTTTTCTTATTAAAAACCATTTATTTTCTAACTGGCGGCTAGCAAATTTTTCTTGTAAATACCAATCTTGATTATAGAAGCAAGGCCCGCTATCAGGGTTGACGCCGAAACAATTTTTTAGTGATAAAATATTCATAGAATCCCCATTAGCAAATTCTGAGACACCCAGAATAAGTAAATAATCATCAGATTTATCTTTCAAATATTCTACATCAAACAACAGTGGCGGAATATCAAAAGACTTATTTATTTTTATTTTTTCAGATATTGACATTAATTCATTCGGTCCAATGAAATTTGGTCCAAATATTTTTTTTGCTTGTTTTATACTTGTTGTTCTTTCCATTTTTGATATTGAATTGCCTCATCTACCGTAGCTAAATGAGATAATTTGGAATATTTTTCTATTCTAGAAAATTCTTTGTCTAATAATTCGAACCTTTTTCCCCACCCTTCATCGCTAAACCATGGTAAATTGTCGGCCGGAGCATTATATAATACTATTCCGCTACTATTATCAATTATAACACGCAGGAACGTCAAAAAGGCTCTATATTGATGGTGAGGAGAGGCTACTAAAATTAACTTTCTCCATTTTTTTTCTTCAGCTATTTTCATTATCTCTAATGCTTGTTCTCTGGTATTAAGCGATTTGTTTTCATGAATAATCTTACTTAATGAAATGCCGCCGTTTATTAAAATTGGCGTAATTTCGGAAATCGGGAAACTACCATAAGAACGATCATTGGCCGCTCCACTAAACACAATAGTATCCGAAAGATTAGCCTGATAAAGTTCTATAACCTTAGAACATCTATTAGTTCCATCTCCTTCAAGAAAAATGATAGCATCTGATTTTCTGACAATATCATTATTTACTATGGCAATAAATTTTTCATTATTTGTCATAATTTAAAAATTATCCCAAAACAAAGGTTGACCGGCATTAATATTATCCTTCGCAATTTTACCAATAATAATATTTTTAAACTTAGGGGGAATGCCTAGGGCAGGGCGCAAAACATCAATATCCTCAGCTGTAATCACTTGCCCTTTTTTAATATTTCTCCTGGCATACAAACAACGACGTTGCACATAAACCGTTTCTCCTTCTTCTTCAACAACGTTTTTTCTTGCGCTCCCTAAAGCACGTTCGACCTCCCTAATATAATCGACCATTAACTTAAATTCTGTCGGATTCATAGAATGCGGATGATCAGGACCCTTATCTGTTTTATCTAATGTAAAATGTTTTTCAACAACACAACCTCCTAAAACGACCGACGCCAAAGCTACAACTGGACCAGACGAATGATCGGAATAACCCGTTAATACATCAAAAGCTGTCTGATAAGTTTTTATAACGTTAACATTTGCGCTGTCTATTTTTGAAGGATAATTAGTAATACACTGCATAAGAACTAGGTCTTTGTTACCGGCTGCTTCAACAGTTCGAACTGCTTCATCAATTTCAGACATAGTGGCATCCCCAGTGGCTAACATTATTGGTTTTCCTTGTTTCGCAATATAACTCAACATTTCTAACCAAGTAATTTCTCCTGAACCTATTTTGATAAAAGGCACCTCTAATTTTGTACATAAATCAACTGCCTCAACATCATACGGAGATGTAGAAAAATCTATGCCCACTTTTGAACAGTATTCAGATATTTCTTTGTGCCACTCTCTCGGAAATTCAGCATCTTTAAACACATCACTAACCGATCTTCCCCAAGAACCATGAACACCTTTAAGTGTCATGAGAGAAAAACCACCTTCTGAGACAATTTTTGTGGTACTGAAAGTTTGAAATTTAGCACAATCAGCTCCAGCCTCTTTGGCGGCATCGATGAGCTTTTTAGCTTTCTCCAAACTTCCATCGAAGTTAGCGCCGATTTCCGCGATTATATAAGTTGGGAACCCTGGACCAATAAAATGATTGCCGATTTTTATTTTTTTATTAAAATGGTTATTCATATTAACAATTATGTTTTAAATTATTAAATAAATTAATCGTCTTTTTTAATATTTTTTTCATTTTCCAATGTATGTCTATGTTAATCTTTTAAAACCCGAATGGCAAACTGGACCTTTTAATAATTTTTCCGGCTCGCCCGATTCTACGGCCTTTGCAATAAGAGAAAACGCTTTATCGCAAGCTTCTAGATATGAACCTATCAGCTCTTTTTTATGAGCATATGAGGCATAAAAGGCAGTTGTGGCTAAAAATCCCGTTTCTAACATCTTTTGGGTAAATAAAGTTTTCAAAACCAATGGATTTTTATAAACAAAAGAAAAATGACTCAACGGAGCGAGCCCCCCAATGTTTATTTCTAATTGATATTTTAAGGCTAATTCTTTCCACCCAGATTGCACCATTTCACCAGCCTCAATCAAATGTTCTTCTACTTTATTATCTATAAAATATTTTATTGTAGACAAAGAAGCTGCAGGACCAGTTCTATCCGTCCAATAGGTGCTACTAATAAACGTTTCTTGCGCCTTTTCCATCACCTCTTTTTTTCCAAGGATAATTCCCATAGGAAACCCATTGCTAATCGCTTTACCAAAAACAGCAATATCAGGCTCCAATCCTAAAACCAAGTGAGCTCCGCCAGCATTTATTCTAAATCCGGCCGTAATTTCATCGACAACAAAGACAATATTTTGTTCTTTTAAAACTATTTTAATGGCCTCAATAAACTCTTTGGTTGGAAAGTTATTTCTAATTGATTCTAAAACAATTACTCCAATTTCTCCTTTATATTTATCAGCTAGGTTTAAAAATTCTTCAACATTATTATAATTAAAAGGAATAGCGCTATTTTTTAAATCCCTAGGGACCCCTGCAGGATCCAAACCTGGAAGTAAATGCCCATCCAAAGCTTTATCCCCGGATAAGTTGGCAGATAAATACCAGTCATGCCATCCATGATAACCACAAAACAAAATCTTATCCTTGCCTGATTTTGCTCTTGCAATCCTAATAGCTACCGACATTGCCTCTCCCCCGCTTCTAGTATAACGAACCATATGTGCCCAAGGATGTAATTTACACATTGACTCCGCTAATTCTACTTCTTCAGGCGCATTTAGGGTGCACATACTCCCTCGATTAATAGCATTGATAACAGCTGCATTAACTTCAGGATGAGAATACCCGAGAACACAAGCGCCAATCCCCATATAACTCATATCAACATACTTATTACCGTCTAAATCCCAAACATAACACCCCTCCGCTTTATCGTAATATGCTGGCCAATAATCAGGTAAAAACATTTCCGGCCTTTTGGATAACAATTGCGTTCCTCCAGGAATCAATGTTTTAGCCTTCTTGTATAAATCTTGTCCTTTTCCCATATAATTAATCTTCTTGTAATGATTTTTTATATCCCTCATTACGTTCGTATTTAGAATTAATATTTAATAGTTCAGGATTTTGTTCTAAATAACCAACATAATCTTGCCACTTTTTGTCATCACCTAATTTAATAATTAATTTTTTAATTAAATTAAAATCGTCCGGGGTATCAACTGTTAAACGATATCCAGAAAAATCTTCTGGATTCTTAACGTTAAATGATTTAAAAGTATTCCCGCCCTTAACCGATGAATTTCGCCAAATATACGGAGTAACGTGCTCCCGGTCGGATTTTAATACGGCCTCTTTATACGCTTTTTCTAAAGCAAAGAATTTGAAAACTTCTACATCAACACCATCCGGGAATGTTGGCTCTAGCGTGTTTGATGCATAATCACAACCACTAGAAACGCACTCATTAATAACCCTATCTATTTCTACTGAATCAATTAACGGACAATCAGATGTTAAACGAACTACGTAATCAGGATTCTCCGGCAAAGCAGCTAAATAAAATCTTTCTAGCACGTCATCTATTGAGCCGCAAAATGATTCTATTCCTAATTTATCAGCAATCGCTACAATCTTATAAGTATCCGGCTCTGTGGTCGTGGCAACTTTTAATTTATTAATCAATTTGGATTGTAATATCCTATTCAAATGAATCTCAAGCAAGGTTTTCGAATTAATTTTTTTTAGGACTTTCTCTGGAAGTCTAGTAGATCCTATTCTCGCCTGAGTAATAGCCAATATCTTCATATTTATTTTTTAAAAAATTCTTTAACTTTTTTAATAACAAATTTTTGTTGCTTCTTTTTTAAAGATGGATACATTGGCAAGCTCAAACATTCTTCATAATATATTTCCGCATTATAACTGCTATTGGTTTTTGCGCTTAATAATTGGTAATAAGGCATTTTATTCAAAGGAATGTAATGAACCTGGGTAAAAATATTATGTGAATGCAAATAACTATATAGTTCTGCACGTTTTTTTGTTCTAATTATATAAAGATGATAAGCGTGACCGACTCCTTTATCCAATAATTCCTGGTTATTTCCGGAAAGAATTTCTATGCTTTCTATATCATTAAAGGCTTTGTCATATTGATTAGCAATTTCTCTCCTCTTTTTAATATTTACTTCGGCTCTTTCTAGCTGAGAGATTCCTAAAGAACACAAAATATCTGGTAAGCGATAATTATAACCAAGCTCCTGCATTTCATAATACCATCCACCATGATTCTGCGTTAATTCTTTAAGATCTTTGGTTATCCCATGTGTTCGTAGTGTTAGGAGTTTCTTATATAATTTTTCGTTGTTAGTGGTTATCATCCCTCCTTCGCCGGTCGTAATGTGTTTAACTGGATGAAAAGAAAAAACTGTTAAATCAGAATATACCCCATTTCCACACAACTGTTTAACCCCCTTGCTGTCAGTAAAATATTCACCCGGCGCGTGGCAAGCATCTTCCATTATCCAAAGCCCATATTCATCAGCAATTTTTCTAAGCTTTTCGGTATCAACTGGATATCCCGCCAAATCAACCGGTATTACTCCCTGATAAGTTCCTTTGGGGCTCAATTTTAATAGATTATATAATTTATCCAAATCAAGCGTAGCCGTAGATGAATTAACATCGGAAAATATAACTTCTCCTCCGCAATAACGGATACAATTAGCCGAAGCCGCAAAAGTAATCGGCGTGGTAATTATTTTACTATTTTTGTCCACTCCTAAAGCCAGCGCTCCAAGATGTAAAGCGGCAGTCCCATTAGTTACGGATACAGCGTATTTTGCCCCAACATACTTAGCAAATTTCTTTTCAAATTCCAAAACTAGTGGCCCCTGAGTTAGATAATTACTCTTAAGGACTCTTCGAACGCTACTTATGTCAGATTTAGTAATATTTTGCCGGCCGTATGGGATAACCGACCTGTTATTCAATTGGTTGAAAATCTTCATCAACATATTTTTTAATTAAATCCCGCATACTATCAACCGTCTCCCATTTATCATTAGTGCCTGAGTTATATTGAAAGCCCTTTTCTACTTCTACCGCTTTAAAATGATCAAGATATTTCTTCTTATTGGCATCGGAAGGTAAGATTGCATAATATTTAGCAAATTCAATCGTGTTATATGAATCGCTAGAGGTAATCATCTCTTCATGAAGTTTTTCCCCAGGCCTGATTCCAACTTCAACTAATTTAGCCTTAGGGGCGATTGCCCGAGCGACTGTTTCAATTTTATAAGAAGGTATTTTAGGAACAAATATTTCTCCACCTAAAGAATTTTCAATTGCCCAGAGAACCATTTCAACGCCGTCTTCAAGAGAAATATTAAACCTAGACATCTCTAAGCTGGTGATTGGCAATTCGCTGCCCTCTTTTGCTTTCTTGATAAAGAATGGAATAACCGAACCACGAGAACCCATAACATTTCCATAGCGAACCACTGAAAAACGTAAATCACGCCTCCCCTTAATGTTATTAGCGGCAATAAACAACTTGTCTGATACAAGCTTTGTCGCCCCATATAGATTAATCGGGGCAGCCGCTTTATCGGTTGATAGAGCAACGACGATCTTTACATTAGTTGCTAAAGCAGCATCAACAACATTTTGTGCTCCGCCAATATTGGTTTTTATAAATTCATCAGGGTTATATTCGGCAATTGGCACGTGCTTTAAAGCAGCGGTATGGATAATAACATCAATTCCCTCACAAGCTCTTTTCAACCTTGCTAAATCACGAACATCTCCGATAAAAAACCTGACTTGGGGAAATTTATCTTCCGGATACAACTGAGCCATTTCATACTGCTTTAATTCATCGCGGGAATAAATAACTAATCTTTTTACATTCGGATAGCGCTCTAAAATAGTCTTAACAAATTTCTTACCAAAGGAGCCGGTTCCGCCAGTTATTAAAATGGATTTTTCGTTTAACATATATTTATCTTTTTACATTATTTAGCTGCTTAAATCCGCCATCGCCAGCTTTTTGTTCACGTTAAGTTTATTAATAATGACAACAACCATCGGACCAATTGAGTAGGCAATCAGGGTCGCCCCAGCTGCTCCAGTTAACCCAAATCTAGGAATCAGAACTAAATTTAAAATAATATTTACAACCATGGAAAAAAAATTGTAGAAAAAAATGTAGCGGCTATAATTTTCTGACAAAAAATATTGGTTAATAGCTATTCCCACAAACAAACCAACATTAGACCAAATATATATTTGTAAAACAATTATTGCCGCCAAGTAGGCCTCTCCAAACAGGAAAGAAATCAGCCAGGGAGCTAAAAAAGTCGAAAAAATGGCAATAAAAAAAGCTATTCCTAACATTAATAAATATAACGCTTTTAATCTCTTTTTGTAAACCATTTTATCAATCTTTCTCGCATTGACAATCGCTGGAAAAAGTGAGGCACAAATAATCCCCGGAATAAAATACCAAACTTCAACCAATTTGACTGCAGCCGCATACAGGCCCACCTCATAATCCCCAAGCATTTTTCCTATCATTACCTGATCAATTCGCAAATATATAAAAGAGGCCGCCGAAGCTAACATTAAAGGCCAGGAGCTCTTTAAAATATCTTTAGCTAATTTATCATTAAATTTCCAATTACCCAGCTTTAACCCTATTTTTCTGTAGGCAATGATAAATCCTATCCCCTGCCAGAGAAAATCTAGGGTAAAGATTGCGATAATCCAAATCACCCCTTTATCAAATAAGATGGTCGCCACCTTCAAAATTGAAGAAATAATTGTCGCTAGTAGTATCGCCTTAACATTACTCTTCGACCTTACTTCAGCCTGGAAATAGGTGCTAATAACATTAATTGCCTGAAGGATAAAGGTGAAGGAAAACAGGATAATAAGCAGTCTTGAAAGAGTATTACCAGAAAAAATAAAGGCGCTAGCTATACACAAAATACCGGCTACCCCCCCTCCAATTACTTTCAATCTAAATGTCGTCCCCATTAGCTCATCTCTTTGTTCAGGGCGGGCAACTAATTCCCTGTTTAATATCCCATCCACCCCAAGACTAGCAATAAATCCAAAGAGCCCGACAAACGCCACAGCATAACTCAAAACTCCATAATTCTCCGGCCCCAAATACCTTGCGAGCCAGGCGCCGATAAAAAAAGAAACAAGCAGCGAAAACATCTGCCCTAAAAACATCCAACCAGTATTAGCAAAATAGCGCTTGAAACCCTCGTGGTTCAAAATCCAGCGCCATTTAACCGGCGTAATTTTTTCAATTGTCTTAAAAAAATGTGCTAACATCTATATCAAAAGATAATAAAAATCACTTTAATATAAATAAATTAGCACAAAAATTAGAAAAATGATAGCCTAATTTGCCACATCTATAACCCTCTCTACAACCAACACAAAAATGCAAATTTTCTAGTCTAGAATGACGAAACGCTAGACATCACTAAAAAATCAATAAAATTAAATAGTTTATACTGTTTTTTATTTAATATAAGTCTAAATATAATTATTAATAGGTCTAATTACCGGTCTAATTCAATTGCGTGTTATTGGTCTAGTTATTGGTCTAATTTCTCGGAGAAATACCTGCGCCTACCTTAAGATTTAAAGATATTCTTTCAGTAACTCTTTTTTTACTTGGCAAGGCTTGAAATTTAGGGGCTATTAACTTTACGCCGAACGCTTTAGCAATTTTTTCTAAATTCCTAAGATACTTAACCGAATAACCAGGATTTTCTAATCTGGCGATTGCCTCTTGATGAAGTCCAGCTTTTTTTGCCAAGGCCTCTTGGGTTAATCCATGAAGAATGCGCATATTTTTAATAGCAAAAGCAATCTCCATAAAAATATCGGGGTTCTTATATGCTTCTTTAAACTTCTTATTGGCAAATAATTTTTCTGTTAGTTCTTGATGGGTCATATATTTAAGTATTTATTAATTCTTCTTTGAGCTAATTCAATGTGTCTGTTTTTTAATTTATTGGTTTTTTTGATAAAAATCAAAGCGATAAATATCTTTTGATCTTGCTGATAAAACAATATTCTAAAAGCTGTTTTACCAAAATGACATCTTAATTCATATAAATTACGCCCTACTTTTTCAACAATCCCAATCTTCATTAAGGAATATGGGCCAAAATTCCTCAAATCTTCCAAACTTTTAAATATTGTCAGCCATAAACGCTTGTCTGAAAAAGAACGAATAAAATCTAAAGCCTCGCAATCTCCTCTAGCATTTTCATAATACTCTATCTCCCACATTATATTATTTTAGGAGTAAGAATATTATAACAAATTTGTTATAATAATCATAACCCTCTTGCTTAAATAAATCAAGAGCCTTTTTTAGGCTCTTGTTATTATACAATCTAATTAATGAGTTAAAGTTAAAAAAATTTAATTTTTATACACTTATTATCCTTCATAAAATACCCCTAAAAAGTGAAATAAGCATCTCTAAAATACGACTAAAACGCAAGACATTACCGAAAAGTCAAGACTATTCCGCAATATCGTGCGTTTTAGTCGAGCAATAAAATCTGGAAAAATAACTAATTTTATTTAATATTAAACAAATAGTTTCTATAAAAACTCATTTCCCAATAACCCCCTCCAAACTACTCCCTTTGGGGTAGATGATGAGATCAGAGGAACTCATGCTCCAGGCTTTCTGAATTGGAGTAATTATCCCCCAGGCAGCAAGAACTTCTTCGCTGAGCGGGAAAAGGCTATGATCACTGTTAAGGGCGCTAAAGATAACTTGTTCATAGGCCTCGGGGAGACGATAATAATATTCTCCAAAAGAAAACCGCAGCGCTCGCTCTTCAAGTTCATAATGATAACCGGGTTTCTTAGAAAATAGTCTCAGCTCAACGCCTTCATCGGGCTGAAGTTTGAGGATAAGTTCATTAGCCTCATGACCCGCTTCCTGTTTATACCTTATCCTTATCCCGCTAAACTTCTCATTTAGCGCTTTGCCTGTTCTTAGATATATTGGCACGCCTTTGAAGCGCTCCTCATCTGACCGCAGCTCAACTGATACTAAAGTCTCGACCGCGCTGCCAATATTTTGGGCCTCCTCTTGATATCCTTCATACTGACCACGGATAACTACCGTTCGACTGGTCTCTTCTTCTTTAGCTAGCCGTAGCTTTGCTAAAGCAGCCTGTCTTCTCCTGGGAACATCACTAAAATCCCTTCCCGGAGGAAGATCCATTAGTACTAAGGAAGCAAGTTGCAGGAGATGGCTTTGCACTAAATCCCTAAGCGCCCCTGTTTGTTCATAGAAAACCGCCCTGCCCTCTATGCCAATCTTCTCCTTAGCAATAATTTCGATTTGGTCTATAAAATCCTTATTCCAAGTCCTTTTAAAGAGTGCGTTGTCCTGGCGAAAGGCGAGTATATTCTGGGCAGTTTCTTTAGCGAGATAGTGATCAATGCGATAGACCTGATCGGGGGTAAAATAGCGGTTAATGTAGTTAGCTAGTTCTTGAGCACTCCCTAAATCAACGCCAAAAGGCTTCTCTAAAAGCAGCTTAGTTCTCGGCCTATTAGCTAAACCCGATAATCCCAGCTCTTCAATAATGGGCCGAGATATCTGAGGCGGGACGGAGAGATAGAAGAGGCGTTGCGCTTCTTCGCCAAATTCTGTTTCAATCTGAGTTAGCTTTTCATCTAGGCGCTTAAACTCCTCGGTTGATTGAAGATCCATGGGGTATAGTTCTATTCTCTCGGCCAAATAATCCGGTTTATCAACTTTAGTAAGTAGGTCGGCTATTTCCAGGTTAGACTGGCGAGTTATGCCGATAATACGGTATTTATCCGGCAAAGCACCGGCTTCAGCGATTCGACAAAGCGCCGGCAAAAGCTTGCGCCTAGCTAAATCGCCAGAAATACCGACGATGATGAAAACGGTCGCTGGAGCTTTATTATCTAAAGAAACCGGCTCAATATTATTGGACATATATAAAGCAGATTAAAATAATTAACACACCCCTAGGGGGTGTGTTAATTATAGCTTTATCAAATATAAGCGTCAATGTTTTAAAATTATTCGTTTTGGGCAAATTCTAACAAGTCTTGAAAATCATAATTATCAGCTTTTACCAGGGCTTGGTGGTATTTTTTCCGCCACTCATTTTTTAAGTTAGCCCGACTGAAGCTCCAAAAAAATCTCGGACGAAAAAATATTTTTTCTAATATCAAGTCAGCCATTAAGCGCGATAATCTGCCATTGCCATTGGGAAATGGGTGTATCCAAACTAAACGATGGCTAAACCTAATTGCTATTTCATCTGGCGCGAAAGTCTGATTTTTTATCCAATAGCGACAATCATCTAACAGTTTAGCTATTTCTAAGCCTATTTGACTCTTATCAACTCCGATATTCTTATTGCTTTTTCTATACTTTCCCGCCCAAAGCCAAACATCGCCAAGCATATGCCGGTGCAGATCATTAATGAATTTAACTGATAATAAATTATCTTGGGAAATCTTTTTACGCAGCAACCAATCATAGGCCCACTCAATGTTGTTTTGCTCTAATTGATTAAGTTCCTCGCGAGTATTAATAACTTTTATTTTAAGCTCCTCTTTTTCTTCATCAGTTAAAATAGTCCCCTCTTCGTCTATACTTCTTAATCCCATAGATAACGCGGCTTATTATTAACTAATTCCTGCGCCCGCTCTTTGACAGCCAAACGAAGACGAGATCGAGAGTTGGCCTGATTTTCCAAGCTCATATTTTGATGAACCCGGCTAACAATGACTTGGGCTTTGTGCTTAGCTTGTTTATAGAGAATTTTTTCTAAATCCCCAGCTTCACTTATAAATCCATAGGTAAGCTTCAGTCCTAAAGCTTGAGCAGCCTGTTTCAAGTTATTCACACTAATAGACCCCGCCTCTTCTCTTCTTTCCATTTCTTTTGTTCCTTGCGCTGTCATGTTCATTCTCGCTCCTAATTGAGCTAACGACATTCCTAGAGACTTCCTGGTCGCCTTAATCCACCCCCCATCGACAGCACTCTGGGAAGCTTTTTTATAGGCCTTTACTTTGGCGTTAATCTGATTCATTTGTAGTGTTTTATTGATATTATTCATAAATATATATGTTTAAAAATAATGAGTATTTTTAAAGCTATATGTTTAATATATTATATATTTTATAACTATTATTTAACTAATATAAGCAAATAATATTATATACTAATTTAATAAAATTGTCAAGTAAAATATATATAAATTATTTTCAAAAAGGCTTAAAGCATCTTCCCGGGAAAAAGATAACTATCTGCCAGATCAAGCAAGTGGCGACAGAACCCCTGATATTTTTCCGCCTCTTTACCGGAAATAAACAATCCCCCTCCATATAAATCAAGGTTTCTCTTCCTTCTCATTCTATTGGCATTATCAAGAATACTATTATCCCCTAAAGTCTCAGCTAATTTATTTATTAATTCGGCATGATGACCGCTCTGCGATTTGACTCTTAAATTATTTTTGGCGCAGATAGCAATGGCTATTTTAATGACAACATTATAACAAACATAAAAGACTAATTCTGGCACCTCGGCTGTTAACGCTAGTTTATAGTCCCTAACCCCTGCCTCGTAATATCTTTTATTTGATCGATTGTGTAGGGGAAGGTTTCAAACATAGTTTTAAATTATTTTAATAGTTTTGTTATCAAAAATATCTAACAGAAAAAAGTCCTTATTTTTCTTTCTTTTATCAAATTCCTGACGGGAAAGATCGATAATATTAATTTCCCTGCCCCATCTTTTTTCTAAAACATTAATCTTACGAGCCGCCTCATCAATATCGTGGTTGCCAATTAACAATAAATCAATATCACTTCCTGCGGAAAAATTTCCTTTAGCATAGGAGCCAAAAATATAAACTTCTTCAAGGCCGCTTGCCCCTTGAAGCGCTTTCTTTATTTCCAGCTCTACTCCATTTTCCGCCTCATAAATTTTCTTGTATTCTTTCAGATACGGAAACTGAAGATTAAGCCTGAAGTAACGATTCCGCCCCTCTCCCTCGGAAATAAATAACCCATCATTAACCAGCGCCACCATCTTTCTAAATAAGTTGCCTGGATCAAGATTAAGTATGCGAGCCAAATCCCTGGTATAATGTCTAGCCTGAGGATTTATGAAGTAATAGCCGAGTACCTTATTAACAATGGTTGATTTTAAATTTTGCATATTGTTGTAATTATTTACATCATATATTGTAATTAATTACAACGAAACTGTCAATTACTGTTCTGACTAATTAAGCCTATCACTTCCCGCCTGAAGATAACTTAAAGTTTCTAAAGAATTTTTTTATAATTTCTAGCGAGCCGACCAGCGACCGACTTTAGTCGGGCATTGGCGGCGAGCGACGCAATTATCTGTGCCGTGCCTAGCATGGCTTTTCAGATAATTCCTGTTATACTATATATCAGCTCAAAAAATAATATGATACAAAATATTGTTAGTTGGTTTAATACTATTTTTCTTAGCTCTCCTTGGTTTAGCGCCGAGTTATTTATCTTAATTGCTTTTCTGGAGTGCTTGCCAATTGTCGGCTATATCCTGCCTGGCGGAACCATGGTTGTCGGTGGCGGAGCTTTAGCGGCTGGCGGCTATCTTAACCCCTGGCTAGTTTTTACCTACGCTTCTTTAGGGGCCATGCTTGGAGATTTATTTAGCTATGCCCTGGGACGCTGGGGTGGAGATTTTGTCCGCCGCAAAAATCTTATCAAACCAGAAAAAATTGCCCGTAGCGAACAACTATTTGATCAATATGGCGCCTCTAGCGTTTTTTGGTCACGTTTTGGCGGATTAACCTGGGCGACTATTCCTTTTATTAGCGGATCGCTGCGACTCAATATCCGCAAGTTCTTTATCTGGAACTTGGCGGGGGCGTTTGGATGGGCCGGACTGCGCGTTCTGCTAGGCTATTTCTCTGGAAATATTATCGTCGCTCTGATAAAAAAATGGTCAGAGCGCCTCAGTCTTTTAGTTATTCTAATATTGATCGCTCTACTACTATACTGGCTAGCTGTTAAACATCGGCAAAATCTCTGGAAATATTATGTTAGGCTCAGCGCTTCTTTTGCCGGCTGGGCGTCGTCTCTAAAACCGACGCGCTACTTGCTAAACCGCTGGCCAATTATCGGAGAATTCTTTCGGGCTAAAATCGGCCAAGAAAGACTGCTGGGAGCGACGATTTCTATTTTCATTCTCATCATTCTTTATCTGATCGCCGAAATTTTTAATTATCTATAGGAAATGTTTGGCTCTAAAAATTATTTTTTGGATATTAAAAAGGCTTGGAAAATTCCCAAGCCTTATTATTCTTCTAAACCCTGGTTATTTAGTAATCAAGGTTTTATAATCTTCATCAAAATTACGTGTCAGCCAACAAATACTGCTGACAAATTTATTGTCTATCCAAACCAAGTATCGAACGTGTTCGATGCCATTGCGTTCGTAACGCGTATCCCAGAACAGAATTTTTATTTTTTTCCATTCTTCGGGAATATTTTCTGGATATTTCAGAAGCCAATCAAGTAAAACACAATTAAATGAATACTGTCCAATAATCGGGTCTTTAATAATCATTGATCCTTGAGCACCATTTTGCTCTCTCTGGATAAAAGATAAATAAAGAGAAAGATTATCCGGATTAAAAACAAATTCCTTCGGTCCCGGCTTATGACTCTTAACGGTAAAGCCCTCTACTTCCTCCGGAGCGACCGAAAGGTCAATGATTATGGCTAATTTTTCTACCTCTTCAACGCTAGGCTTAGAATCATTCACTTTATACTCCTCCTTCGGAGCCAAACCAATCCAGAAAAGGAATTTGCGATAATCAGCCCCTCTAGTGAACAATCGGAAGGAGGCGGCTACGCCGACCAAGATAAGTACCACTAAGGAAATAATAAAGGCATTGATGAATCCAAAAATAAAAGTTAACACCGTAAATAAAATCAGCATATTAACTCCTACTTCCTTAGCGCTAGGATAAGCCAGTCCCCAAACTACTCCCAAAATAATAATTATTGAGGTTAATAATGTTAAGGGCGACACCCAGGCGATAAATCCAGCTATAAGAACCAAGGCGATGTTTATAAACACCGTTTCAAATAACTCAACCCCGCCATCTTTTTGGCAAAGCATAACAAATATTAAGCTTGCCAAATAAATCATTGGAATATCAAAATAGCGAGATACCCCCCAATGGAATGTCCACCAGCCAGGAAGTGCTTCCTGTAAAAACTGTCCGCTGGTATTAATATGGATAATTCCATAGACCGCGGCAACTAAAGCAGTAATAAATAAAGGGATGTAGCGAACTTGGCGCTGTTCCCTGGTTAAATGTTTTGTTTTCATGATACCTACCCCCTCCAAGGGCGATAAAATATTAATTGTTAAAGAATTTTTTATTTTTTATCATTATTTTTCTCTTAAAATAATGATTCCTAAAATTAGCATTAAAAAGATTATGTGTCAATCGTGGCTAATTTTTTAATCTAGACTAAAAGGTTGGAGTTAGCTCTTGTCAAAATATAAATCTTTTGATATTATCAAAAATGTTCTGATAACCTCAGATTATTTTAGGCGCTGTTAGCTCAGTTGGTAGAGCAGCTCCCTTTTAAGGAGATGGTCGCAGGTTCGAATCCTGCACGGCGCACCCTAGACCGCGAAAGCGGTTTTCAAGTATAAGCCGACTTAGCTCAGCTGGTAGAGCAGCTGTCTTGTAAACAGCAGGTCGTCGGTTCAAGCCCGACAGTCGGCTCAATTACACCGCCCTTTACAGGGTGGTGTTTTTTATTGTCTTCCTCTGCCCTGGATAACTAGTGAATAAAAAGTTAAAAAGTAATATTGAAAAATTGCCGCTGATAAGTTAAAATACTTTAACGAGAAAGTTAAAAAATATTTCTCATTTTTCTTGATAATACTTAAAACATTCTTATGGCCAGCGACCAAGTCTTAGAAAAAATCCCACCACACAGCCTAGAAGCCGAAGAATCCTTACTGGGTTCGCTTTTGATTGATAAAGACGCGATTATTAAAGTCGCTGATAACCTGATGCCTCAGGATTTCTATAAAGACGCCCATAAGATAATTTTTGAGACTATTAAGGACTTATATGGTAGCCAGGAGCCGATTGATATTATTACCCTATCTAACCGCCTTGAAGAAAAAAAACAACTGGCCAATATCGGCGGTCGCGCCTATCTCGCCCATTTATCAAATATCGTCGCTACTTCCGGCAATATCGTTCAATACTCGAGCATTATCCAACGCAAAGCGACCCTCAGGCGCCTCCAGCAAGCCGCCGCCGAAATCTCTTCAATGAGCTTTAACGAAGAAAGAGAGATTGATGAGATTCTTGATGAAACTGAAAAAAAAGTTTTTGGCGTTTCCCGTAAATATCTAAAAAATGCTTTTATCCCTATTGATACTTTACTGACCTCCGCCTTTGATCGTATTGATGAACTTCATAAGCATAGTGGGAAATTACGCGGACTGACTACCGGGTTTGGTGATTTAGATAATCTGCTCGCTGGTCTGCAAAAATCTGATTTAATTATTTTAGCTGCCCGTCCCTCAGTCGGAAAAACTTCTTTCGCTTTGGATATTGCCCGGCAAGCAGCCATTAAAAACAAGGAGGGGGTTGGTATTTTCTCTTTAGAAATGAGCAAGGAACAATTAGTCGATCGTATGCTTTGCGCTCAAGCGAATGTCAGCTTATGGAAAATGCGTACCGGTAATTTATCAGATAAAGATGATAATAATGATTTTGCTAAAATCGGAGAAGCGATGGGTAAATTAGCCGAAGCACCGATTTATATTGATGATTCAGGAACTTTGTCTATTATGGAAATTAGAGCCAAGGCGCGCCGCCTGCAAATGGAAAAAGGTCTTGGTCTAATCGTTATCGACTACTTGCAGTTAATGGAGGGTCGCGGCAAATATGGCGACAACCGCGTTCAGGAAATTGCCGAAATCAGTCGTGGACTAAAGTCAATTGCCCGTGAATTAAATATCCCGATTTTAGCGCTCGCGCAGCTATCTCGCGCCGTTGAAGCAACTAGCCCAGCTATTCCGAAACTCTCCCATTTACGTGATTCCGGTTCTATCGAGCAAGACGCTGATATTGTTATGTTCATTTACCGTAAAGCGGCTGACCGCAGTTTTAATCCTAATGACTTGCCGACCGACGAACGCTATAAAGCGGAAATCCATATCGCTAAACACCGTAACGGACCAACTGGTAAAATTGATTTATACTTTGATGAAACTACTGCCAGTTTCCGTAATCTCAGTAAAATGCCTAGCCAAGATTTACCGGTAGAGTTCTAATTAAAAATATCATTCAATAATTAATTGTCCCTCGGGACCATATCTCTATGTTCAATAAATTAAAACAGTTTAAAGATTTAAGAAGCCAAGCTAAAACCATGCAAGACGCTCTTGCCCAAGAAACTGTTACCGAAGAAAAAAACGGGGTAACTATCACTCTTAATGGCAATATGGAAGTTATCTCTATTTCTCTAAATGAATCATTATCTAAAAGCGCTCAAGAAGACGCCGTTAAACGCTGCTTTAACGATGCCGTCAAACGCGCCCAGCGCTTAATGGCTAAAAAACTTCAAGACATGGGCGGTTTTCCGGGTCTAAACTAACCTATGCGCTATCCGCAAGCAATTGCTAATTTAATTGAAAAGCTTTCTACCCTCCCTAGCGTCGGCCCGAAAACGGCCGAGCGTTATGTTTTTTATCTCCTTCGCCAAAGCAATGAGAAATTAAATGGCTTAGCGGAAGCAATTCGCGATCTAAAGGCTAAAACTACTATCTGCTCTTCCTGCCAAGCGATTGCCGAAAATAATCCCTGCCCTATTTGCACCGATGAGGGACGAAATAAAGAACTGCTCTGTGTAGTTGAAAATACTCAAGACCTTTTAAGTATTGAGGCAACCAAACAGTATTCCGGCCGCTATTTTGTACTGGGCGGGTTAATTAATACTATTAATGACGTTAAGCCGACTGATTTAAATATTGAAGCGCTTTTGAAAAAAATTAAGAGCGATAAAGTTAAGGAAATTATTCTGGCTCTCAATTTTAATTTAGAAGGAGAAACCACTTCCCTATATCTAGCGAAGTTGTTGCGTGATCATATAAAAATTACTCGCCTCGCTAAAGGGCTTCCGGCTGGTTCTGATTTAGAATATGCCGATGAAACAACTTTAGCGAGCGCCTTAAAATATCGTAATGAGTTAAAATAAATATACACCAAAATCTGATTAGTCATGATAAACATAACCGTTCTTTCTCTCCTGATAATCATTTTCGTCATTTTATCTTTAGTTGAGCCATTCAATAAAAAGGTACGAAAATGGATGCGAGTCGCTCGTTTTTATCTGAGTCGCCTCAAAGCGACTAGGCATAATTTACGCAAGCTCCCAAAAACCGTTCGAAAAATTTGGCCGGTCCTAAAAAAGCCAAGAGCCTTTAGTCTCTTCAAGCTAAAGCTCTTGAAAAATTATCATTATCACAAACAAAAACCCGCTTCGGATTAAGGAAACGGGTTTTAAATTTGTTTGATGTTGAGTTAGGCAATCGCCACGATCTTCAAAGTAGTCTTGATTTGACGATGGCCAACCGTTTTCTTATAACGAGTCTTGTTCTTGTATTTAACAACGGTTACCTTATCTCCCTTAGCAGTATCTAAAACTTCTGCTTCTACTTTTTCTCCTAAAGAAGGCTGGCCAACCTCTAAATTAGCGCCATCGGCTACTAAAAGAGTATCCAGTTTAACTTTCTGGCCATTTTCAGCTTCTAATTTTTCAACTTTAACCGTATCGCCAACAGCTACCTTATACTGCTTGCCGCCGGTCTTAATAACTGCAATTTTTCCCATAGAATTTAATAAAATTAACAATTTTGCTTAACATTCCTAAATAATACCAGATATTTGAAAAATGTCAATAAATAGGTTATAGTTAACCAAGAGATATTAAATTCTTGTTTTTTAGTGTAAATATCCTAAATAAAAGCTAAAAATATTACCATACCTAATAATTATGTCTAAATTCATCATTACCGGCGGCCAAACCTTAAAAGGAGAAATAGCGGTCTCAGGCGCAAAAAACTCCGCCATTAAAATAATTCCC
Organism: uncultured Gammaproteobacteria bacterium; assembly: GCA_964587195.1. Taxonomy (GTDB): domain Bacteria; phylum Patescibacteriota; class Patescibacteriia; order Patescibacteriales; family UBA12465; genus UBA12465. The sequence goes on from CAZPKN010000005.1 coordinate 40,121, forward strand.
GCCGCCATCCTGTCCGAAAAACCAATTACCATCAAGAATCTGCCGAACATTGAGGACGTTGACCGGTCCCTAGAGCTTTTAGAGTCCCTAGGGGCTCATATCACTCGCTTTAAAAACGGCGTTACCATAGAAGCTAAAAAAATTAAAACCACGACTTTGGATCAAAAAATGGCCGATAAGTTCCGCGGTTCCATTATGTTCGTCGGCCCTCTGCTAGCTCGCTTTGGCGAAGTTAAGTTTCCTCATCCCGGTGGCTGCGTTATTGGCGCCGGCGGACGCCCCATTGATTTATTTATTGAAGGTTATAAAGCTTTTGGCGCCGAAGTCAGAGAAGAATCTGGGCGCTTCTATCACATTAAGGCTAAAAAATTAAAACCCGCTAATTATTTCTTCCCGCTCGTATCGGTCACGGCGACTGAAAGCATGTTAATGACAGCCGCTATAATCCCCGGAAAAACTATTTTAAGAAATTGCGCCATGGAACCGGAAATAGAGGCGCTGGCAGAATATCTCAATAAACAAGGGGCCAAGATAAAAGGCGTTGGATCGCCAACTATTACAATTGAAGGTTGTAAAAAACTAGGCGCGGGAATCTTTACAGTTATTCCTGACCGAATTGAGACTGGTTCATTTGCAATTCTGGCCGCCGCCGCTAAAGCAGAAATAAAAATCACCAAATGTAACCCAGAACATATCATGACTCTTTTAACAATCTTGAAAAAGATCGGCGTTAATTTTGAAGTCGGTAAGAATTGGATACAAATTAAAAAGAGCGGCCGTCTTAACGCCAGTGATATTAAAACCCATGAGTATCCCGGCTTTGCTACTGATTTACAATCCCCATACGTAGTTCTGATGACTCAAGCAAGTGGCTCAGCCATGATACATGAAACTATTTATGACAGGCGTCTGATTTGGACTGATATGCTTTCACAGATGGGTGCTAATATTACCATGTGCGACCCGCACCGCATCTTAGTTCAAGGACCAACTAAACTATCAGGCAAACGTCTCATGTCCCCTGATTTAAGAGCGGGGATTGCTTTAGTGATTGCCGGTTTAATCGCTGAGGGGAAAACGGAAATCGATAATATCTACCAAATCGACCGCGGCTATGAGAAGCTAGATGAACGCTTGCGCCGCCTAGGGGCTGTTATTGAGCGAGTTGAATAAATAATTTATTTTATGTCTAAAAAAATCCGCGACGGGCTGTTTGTTTTGTTTATCATTTTATTCGTCGTTTTAACCGTTATTACCTCGCTCTACGCTTCCGGTTATAAATTTAATTTAAGCTGGCCCCTAAAATTTAACCGCCTTTTACAAAAAACCGGCATGTTAGCGGTAGCCACTAAACCAAGCCGGGCCATAATTCATCTTGATAATAAACCTCAGCAGGATTTATCTTTTAACCCTTTCAAAAAAGATTATTTAACCACGCCTAGCAAGGTTAAAAATATTCTTCCGGGCCGCTATGAATTAAGCCTGGAGTTAGACGGTTATTGGCCTTATCACCAAACCATTGATATTTATTCTGGAGAAACAACTTTTGTTGAAAATGTGATTCTTTTTAAAGAAAGCTCTCCTTTATTAATTCTAGCTACTCCGGAAACAAATTTATTAATCAGTCCGGATTTTCGCTATCTCTATACGCAAACCAGCGCTGAAATAATTAATCTAAAAACTGAAGAGCGCCGCCCATTATTTGATAATGATACTGGAAAAAATGATATCCTGATTAAAGCGGCTAATACTGATGTTTTTCCGCCGGGACAATGGCTGAAGAATAATAAGTTTTTTAAAGACGGCGTAATTTTCGATCCACTTAAAAATAATAACGACAATAACTACGCTAACATTATTGGGACCAGCGCTTCTAATTGGCGCTATGAGGAATCAGGCGACTTGCTCTACTATCGCAATAGTAGCGGCCTCAGTCGCTTCGCCGTTAGCAACCAAGCAACTGATTTAATCTTGCCGGATGGCGACTACCCAGATTATCAAGTGCGCGGCGAACGTTTATTTTTTGTAAATAGGGGCCAGACTTTAAAACTAGTTTCCCTTTCTTTAAAGGATAAACAAGTCGAGTCGGAATGGGTCCTGCCAAACAGCGGCCAATACGTTTTTATCAGTAACATCTCAAATTATTTGAGCTTATATGATGTCGCTAATAAAACTCTCTATTTTTTTCAAGAAAACGACCTTAAAGCTGGCCCCATAACTATCAACAACATCAGTAGCTGGGAAGCAATTAACGATGACCAAATACTATATTCTAACGGAACGGAAATTCAAATCTTCAATCTAAAAAACAGCCGCAGCGAACTGATTACTCGTCGCAGCGAACAAATTACTGATTTAATCTGGCACGCTCTAGAAAACTATTTAATATTTACGACTACCGATACGATTAATATCTTTGATTTTAAAAACGGCCATACTACCTCCCTCTTAAAAACTGATCGCCTAGCTTCACCAGCCCTAGATGAAAAAAATAATAATCTTTATTTTTGGGCGTCCATTGAGGGCACCGCAGGAATCTACAAAATTAATCTCCGTTAATATAAACCTCTTTAAAAAAGGCCGCTTAATAACGCGGTCTTTTTTGTTATAACTTATTTAAAACAACGGGAATTATTTTTCGGCTAATTCATTAATCAATGTCTGCAAGTCAGCGCCAATTTCTTTATTTTTTAAACCTAATTTTAAAGTCGCTTTAATGAAATTAAATTTATTCCCTGTATCCAGCCATTCGCCATTAATTTTTTGTCCGTAAAGAGTTTTGCCTTGACTTAACATTTCATCATAGGCATCGGCCAAGCGAATCTCCCCTGACTTCCCTGATTTCATCCCTTTTAGAGTTTCCAAAACTTCAGGAGTAATCACATTAATTCCAACCTGAACTAGATTAGACGGCGCATCTTTTTCTTTAGGCTTCTCAACAAACTGTTCAATTTTATAGGCCCCATTATCTAGCTCCGCCCCGCCAATAACGCCGAATTGACTAACTTCCTCCGGCTTAACCTCTGATAGGCCAATAATGGTTTTTTGATATTTTTCATAAGCGTCAATAACCTGTTTAACTGGCGAAACAGCGGCATCATATAAAGTATCGCCAAACATTATTAGAACCGGCTCATCTTCTTTAACTAAATGAGCGGCACATAAAACCGCCTGACCATCGCCAAGCGGAATCGGCTGACGCACATAAGAAAACTTGGCTAAGTTTTCTATCTCCTGAACCTTCTTAACTAAATCTAGTTTATTCTTTTCTACCAGTGTTTTCTCTAACTCAAAAGAATAATCAAAATGATCCTCAATTGCTCTTTTTCCCCGTCCAGTAACAAAGATAATTTCTTCAATCCCAGCCGCGACCGCTTGTTCGACTAAATACTGAATAACCGGCTTATCAACCACTGTTAACATTTCTTTAGGTTGCGCCTTAGTGGCCGGCAAAAAACGGGTTCCAAATCCGGCTACCGGAAAAATTGCTTTCTTGATTTTTTTCATATATCACTAATTAAATTTATTCTCTAAACCAATCTCTAAACCAATCTCTAAACACTTCGCTTATCTTCTGACGCTCTGGCTAAAACCCCATTTAGCAAAATATTTTAACCAAGACATGATATGACGCCTAGCGAGCCCGTCGCGAAATATCGCCCGGTACCAAGGATATTTAGCGCTCTCGCGCGCATGATCATGAATGAGGACCGCCCGAGGATTATAAATTACTTTTAATCCCTTAGACCAAGCGCTGCGACATAAATCAATATCTTCAAAATACATAAAATAGCGCTCGTCAAAACGGGGCCGCCAAATCTGGCCATTTGGTAAATTAATTTCTTTTTTAAACATCAACGCCGATCCCATGAGCCAGTCGACTTCTTGAAGAACATTGTGATCCGCCGCTTGCATTTGGAAATCAGCATTTTGGCGGATAAAATATTTTCCTATAAAAGTCCGGCGCCAAAGAGGCATAAAGAAGCTGGGAAAACGCAAACAAGAATACTGTAGAGAATTATCAGAGTTCAACAACTTCGGGCCAATAATACCAATTTGAGTATTGGCCTTAAGATGATTAAGTAAGGTTTCTACGGCGCCTGTTTTTAAAATAGTATCGGGGTTCAGAATAAAAACATATTCTCCGCTCGCGGCGTCTATTCCTAAATTATTGCCACCCCCCATACCGAGATTTTTTGGACTAACAATTAATTTTAGATTATCAAAACCGCTGAGCAGTGAATTTAATTCATCTCCCGAAGCGTTATCAACGATAATAATTTCATAAGACAGACCGACTGGCGGCGTCTGTTTAATAGACTCTAGACAAGCCGCTAATTTATGACGGCTTTTATAGTTAACGATAATCAGCGAAATATCCATATTAGATAATTTTTTTAATCAAGCGCCAATAGAGGTTTATCAGCGGGTTAACAATATAGGTTAAAATGGGATTAGCGATTTCCTGAAATTCAATTTTTCCAACAAAATTATACGCTAAAGAATTGAAAGATATTTTACTTATTCTTTCCAGCCTTTTTCTCTCCTCGGCAATCTTATCATAAGTCGCCGACTTAAAAAAGTATTGATAAATTTTCAGTTCCTCTTTAATCCAGCCGCCAAGAAAAGCATAAAAAATCATTCCAATATCCATAACTAAGGCCGGAAAAGCAATCAGCGCTAATAAAACTTTGGGATAAAAAATTAACATGGTTAAATAGCGATTACGCTCCATGTAGTAAATCATTTTCGTGCTTCTGGTGAATTCGTATTTATGAAAAATCCGGGAACGTGGCGCTAAAATGACTTGATAACCAGCTAATTTTACCTTTAGGCTAATTTCTAAATCATCATGATACATGTAATACTCCTCATTATAACATCCTTGTCCATCAATATTAATCGCCTCGAGTGCTTCGCGGCGCGCAATCAGCGAACAACCGCTCGCATACCCTTTAAGTTCCGAGTAAATATCATTATTTTTACCATCATCAAGCTCCCCGTATCCCGAAGTAAAACCAAAGCCGAGAAAATGAATTAAATTTCCATAGCTATTTATTTTTGGGTTGGTTTTTTCTGCTTCGCTTTTAGGATACAAAAGAATTTTTGACTGGGCTAAGCCGGCCCGAGGATTATTATCAAGCGCTAAAACTAATTCCTTAAGCCAATCTGTCTCCATTTCCGTATCCATATTAGCTGAGACGACATACTCACAGCCATCTTCAAGAGCAGTTTTAATGCCTAAATTATTAGCCGCCGCATAATTTCCATCTGAACGCGGCAATATGGCGGCTTCGGGATAACTAGCTTTAAGATAATCAGCCGTTTCGGGCGTTGAAGCGTTATCAATAATATAAACCCTAATAAGTTCTTGGGGGTAGTTTTGAATACGCAAAGAATCACGGCACGGTTTTAAGAAACGCGTCGCGTAATCTTGATAATTTATTAAAATAATTCCAACTTTTTTATCCATATCGTAAGAACACTTTAACTTTCTATAATGTTCTTTTTGTTATAATCAAGTCCAGTGGGTCGGGCGTCGGTCACGAGAAAGTAATAAGAATCCCCTAACGGGGATTTTTATTTTGGCAAAAATATTAAAACTAAACGCCAAGCTAATCCTAAAACACCAGTTGCTAATCTATTCTCCCATTTAGCAAAATATTTTAACATCGACTCACTAAAATAACGCTGCGTCTGCCCGCGTTTGACTTGCTTAAAGCTCTGTCCGACATAATCCAAACAGCGCGCTACCGGCGTATACCAAACTTCCCCGCCTAACTGATAAACCGTTTTACAAAAATCAACTTCTTCAAACCAAATAAAATAACGCTCATCTAAAAGTGGCTCGCACCCGCCACTAATTAGTTTAAAACGCTCTCGGCTAATCAGAAAAAAAGCCCCTCGAATAGAATCAACCTTGGCTGGGCGAGTATAATCGAAACCGGCACATAAATATTTATTATTAATATTCTTGAAAATGTGCGGTAGTTTGAAAATTATCGCTAGTTGATCACTTAGTCTAGGGAATTTTCTTACTTGTTTAACTATCTCGCCTGCTTCGTTAACTAACTTACATCCAGAAACCGTCGCTGAGGGATTTTCATCCATCCAGTTTAACATTTTACTAAGCGTATCCGCTTCAACGCGCATGTCAGGATTCAATAATAAAATATATTTCCCTTGCGCAATTTTAATTCCCTGATTATTAGCGGCCGCAAAGCCGCAATTCTCACTATTTGATATTAATTTTATTTCCTTAAACTCACTAGCAAGCATTTCGACGGTTCCATCCTGAGAATTATTATCAATAACAATTACTTCAAATTTAAAATCGCCTGACGAATTACGTAAAGCTTCTAAATTACTTCTTAATTTATCTTTTACCTTCCAAGAAACGATAATCACTGATAAATCCATATAGCGAATAAAATCGTCCGACTAAAAATCCGGACGAAATAAAAATTTAAACAATCGTTTTAACGAGTAATCTTAATCAGCTTCAATCTATCCGTCAAGCCACTAATAATTTTAACTTGATATTTTCTAATTCCCAATTCCTCGGCCAGATAATTAATTAACTCTTTATTAGCCGCCCCCTTCTCCGGCGCCGCCGCTAAAGCGATCTTTATGGTTTCATCGGCCATTTCTTCTTTTACTTCGGTTTTAGCTGCTCCCGGGATAACTTTCACTCTAAAATAAATTTCTTTATTATTAGATAAATTATCTCTAAATTTTTCTAACATAAATATTATTTATTAAGAATAATAACCATCTTTCAGCTAATTTAAGTATACTCCCTTTCTGAGCTTTTTTAAAGCCCGAAAAGGACATATTCCTACATCTGTCAAGATTTATTTTATTGCCATAATATATTAAAATGGATATACTAAGAAGTTAAAATATTTGCAAAAATATGACTATAAATTACCAGCGTCCCTCCTGGGATGAATACTTTATTAAAATCATGGAAATGGTCGGCAGTCGCGGTTCCTGCGATCGCGGTCGGGCTGGCTGCGTCGTGACCAGAGACAATAGAATCATTGCCACTGGATATGCCGGCTCACCATCAGGGCTACCACATTGCGATGAGGTTGGACATGAAATGCACACAGTCGTCCGCGAAGACGGCCTAACAACACGCCATTGCATCAGAACTGTTCACGCCGAGCAAAACGCTATTTGCGAAGCCGCTCGCATGGGGACTCCTCTAAATGGGGCGACTTTATATATCAAAATGACTCCCTGCTATACCTGCGCTAAAATGATTATCAACACCGGCATCAA